>NZ_JAHHPN010000772.1:0-36509 GCF_024606325.1 Endozoicomonas sp. ONNA1 | reverse complement strand
TAATAAATGAGTTCGATTCATTCCATATGAAACTTTAGTGGTTCTTATTTGCCTTATGAATAGTTTTCGAGAAGGAGCCAAGTTAAGAATAAAATCGAAAGACGGCGATGTCCATGAATACGTTATATGTTCAGGTGATTCTCAAGTATATGTTTTACAAAGCCTGATAGTCGCAAGCAGAAAAATAAAACTCTCTTACGAAGAATTAAAGGAGTTGCTAGAAAATCAATATCTCGAATTCATAAAGAAAACAAATGATGAAGAAAAAGAAGCTTTAAAGGAAGACTTGCAGCTATTTGACGAAAAAGAGATCGACGACACTATAAGAAAACGAGCTTACATTGATAAGCTGATTAAGGAGGGAGTTACAGTTTGGAGCCCAAAACATATAGAGCCCTTACTGAATAAGGTAGCTGAAGATATCGGAGACAAGAAGCCTCCTAAATGGAGAACTATAATTCGCTGGCACAAGGCTTACTCAAAAGAAGCATACTCTTTAAGAGGTTTGTACTCAAACAATTACAAGAAAGGTAATTATAAGAAGAGACTATCTGAAGAAGTAGAAAGATATTTAGAAAAGTCACTTGAGTATTACAAAACTGAGGAAAGAGTTTCCGCAAAAGATGCATATGAAAAATTAGAGGAATATATATTCACAGATAATAAATTCAGGCACAGAGATGACGAGCTTTCAACCCCAAGCTATACAACTTTTCTGAAGCGCTTACACAAAGAACCTCCAAAAGAGATTATGGCTGGAAGGCAGGGTTCAGCAAAAGCGGATATTGAATATGATCATATCTCTCAAGCAGTTCCTACAACAAGAATTCTGGAACGAGTGGCACTTGATCATACACAACTGGACTTATTTGTTCTCGATAAAAAGCTAAGACTACCGTTGGGAAGACCTTGGCTGACAATTGCTGTAGATGAATATTCAAGATCGATTATAGGGCTATATATATCATTTAGTCACCCCAGTGCAAAAGTCGTTATGAAACTTTTAGCCCAGAGCATTAACAGTAAAAAATACATTAACGAAAAATATCCCAATATTAAGAATAAATGGATATGTTATGGTAAAGCTGCTCTCTATATATTCGATAATGGAAAAGAGTTTTGGAGTAAAGATATCAATATTGTATTAGCGGAGCTTGGGGCCGATCATGCATTTAATCCAGTCAAGAAGCCTTGGTTTAAATCGAAGGCTGAACGTAGATTTGGTACGATAAACAAAAGACATTTAGAAAAGTTGAAAGGAAAAACATTTAACTCAGTTAAAGAAAGAGAAGACTACGACCCAAAGAAAAATGCAGTTATTTTCTTTGATACCTTAATCGAAATAACTTATCAGTGGGTTATTGATGAATTTCAGGTGTCTCCACATGGTGATGAAAATATTATTCCTAATATTTTATGGGAAAAATCGGAGAAAGAGTACCCTCCTGTTACAGTTGAGCCAGAAAGGCTCGAGATAATCATGAATGCCACTCATGAAAGTAAACTAAGAAGGGGAGGGTTATACTACGACTATATTCGATATGATTCTGAAGAGTTAGCAAGATATAGATCTATTGTGGGCAGCTGTAAAACAAAATACAAAGTAAATGAAGATAATCTTTCATACATTTACGTTTTTAACAAAAACACAAGAAAGTACTTTAAAGTGTATGCAGTCGATCAAGCATACACTTGCAGTCTAAGGCAGTGTCAACATGACGCACACAAAAAACACGCTAGGTTGTTGACAAATAACAATGTTAATTATGAGGCTATTGTACAAGCTCGCATAGATACAAGTCGGCGTGTTAATGACGACATCACTTCCCTATTAGAAAATCCAAACTCAATATCTATTTCCGATTTATCAGCTCTATCAAAATATACTGGTGTAGAGCAAGAAGGTAACACTTCTGTGCTTGATGGGATAGATACTAAAAACACGAAACCTACGCCCCCCGATGTATCTAAGAAAAGCGTAGATGATCCAAGCTTTTCAGATTATTCCTTAATAGGCAAAGATGAAGACGATGATTTAGACACAACAGGCTGGAGTACTTCCTGAATCATGAGCGATATTACTGAGATCCAAATATCCAAATTAACTAAAGTAAGAGACTGCTTTATCCGTTCTCCGTATTTAGATGGAATTCTTAAAACCATACACAGAAACAGAATGGTATCGAAGTGTGGTGGAAAACCTGAGTGCGCGCTAATCATTGGTGAGCCAGGCTCTGGCAAAACTACTCTTATGGAAAAATATGAGAAAGATCACCCTCATGAAGAGGAAAGTTGCCGTACTCGTATTCCTGTTTTTTTAAGTGAGTTCCCATTAAGAACAGAGCCAAGGCAGGCAGCAATTAGTTTACTTGATGACCTTGGTCATGAGCTTTCTCCTAAAGGCTTATCAGCACCACAGCTAACGAAACAATTGGCAAAATTGATGCATGAGTGTGAAGTTGAAATAGCATTACTTGATGAGTTTCATCATTTGATTGAAACAAAGTCATATGATGTTCTTCATGATGCAGTCACTTGGGTTAAAACGCTCATTAACATATCGAAAAAACCAGTGGTTTTATTTGGTTTACCTTATAGCAGGGTAATTCTTGATTATGATGAACAGCTATCAGGGCGGTTCCCAATAATAAGACAGATCGAACCTTTTAGAGTTAAAAAAGATTGCGATGAGAAAGTATTCAGAACATTTTTAATGATGCTATCCTCTGAACTACCGTTCGATAAAGAGATTAAATTGCATGGTAGAGATTTTTACCCGAGACTCTTTGCTTTTTCTAAAGGAAGTATGAGGCGACTACGAAACCTAATTAACTTTGCCTGTGAGCAGGCAATTTTCAACAATGATTCTGAACTTACACTTGAGCATTTCTCAGTGGCTTACAACTTCTATATGCAGCATATAGACGAACGTAAAGACGAAATAGATATCAGTGAGCCACTTAGTTCTCAACCAAACCCTTTTTCTGGAAGTATAAATGATCACTATTATAAAGAGCTGGTGTCACACTCAAAATGGAATATGAATGCTCAACCAGGAGAGTCACGGATAATACCTGCTACTTTTACAGATAAAATTCCTCTTAGGACTCTCCTTAAAAGAAGGTGAGGCTTATGAAATAACGTACTCTTGAACGCCAGCTGAGGACAACAGTTTGTAGAAGTCAGAAACCTTGGCTCTTGATCCTCCTCCCTCACTATATGAAAAGATTGCTCTTTGTTTAGCACGAGACAATGCAACAAAAAATGTAGATAGCCCTTCAGCGTTGCCTGGTTGATAGGACCACCAGGCATTGTCATCAACACCCATGAAAATTGTCGTATTAAACTCCAATCCTTTGCTTTTATGAATAGTCATTAACGGAATATCTAATAAATATTTCAAACAAAACCGATCATTCTATTTGGCTTGCCATATAGTCGCATCATTTTTAATTATGATGATCAGCTTTTAATAAGGTTTCCAGTAATAAGATACTTAGAGCCATTTAGAATTAAAGAAGATAAAAATAAGGCAGTATTCAAACAATTTTTAAAGCGGTTTTCAGTAGAACTGCCATTCAATAATAACACTGATTTATCATCCGAAGACCTATACCCGAGGTATTTGCTTTCTCAAAGGGCAATATGCGCAGATTACGAAACTTGATTAATTATGCTTGTGAAGTTGCCATTTGTAATGATGACCATGAACTCACTCTTGAACACTTTTCAGAAGCTTTTGATTTCTACATGACCTGCATAGATGATCGCTACGATGAAATAGATGCTTCAGAGAAGCTATCAAGCCAACCGAACCCATTTTCTGAAAAGATCAACAACCTGTATTACAAACAAATGATTGCACCATCCGCATGGAATATGAAAGCAGACAATGGAGAGTCTCCCATAGTTCCCGCCCGATATACCGATCAAATCCCACTCAGATCTCTACTCTAACCGAACTTACGGCTCTTACCATGACCTTTCCCTACAGCTCTATCAGGGAAGGCCGAATGGTTGTGATATTGACTGACTGCTTTTAGGTTATTGCAGGGCTTAAGCACGAGCATCTTAATGAGGACTTAAATCCTTCACTTAATCATTAGCGATTATCATTACTGACCAAACAACAACTGCTCCAGTTCAGATGAAAGTTCTACCAGCAATGGGTACGCCCATGGTTTCTCATGAGCAATTTTCATTTGTGTTTTATTAGCTGGGATGTTGTTGTCAATCAAATAGTAATGAAGCAAGGCTTTTGATAGGCATACAGCCTCATGGAGAACATCGCCATACTCGTATTGAACGAGCTGTTGGGCGGCTTCATTCAGTCCTGGGTTTATTCCCACCTTAAATGTCACAGTATCATTCCATAACTTGTCACAGGGGGCCTTGATTTTGTCTGGCAATAAGCATGGCACTGTCAGGCATCGGGAAAAGACAAAATCACGATAGTCTTTCTTTAGCAGGCAATAACCCCGGAAGTGGAGGCGGTTTGAGGTTTGTATGATGCGACTTGGATATATCTTACGCTTACAACCGGTTGGCATAGAGTTTGAGCCATATACAACTTCTATAACTGTCTGGCTATCAATAGCGTCAAGCACTGCATAAAGCGCATTATTTTCAACCCTTCTACCCAACAAAGGGACATGTTCAATCAAGCCACTCGATAGGCCAGCAGGCAAAGCCTCATCCATTAGCTGCGGCTTAAAACCAGACATTGGCTTATAGGCCTTGTCTTCAGGACTATATGGCTTAACGTTTTCTGGGAATAGGCTCTGATACAGCTTTATATCTTTTCCCGCCTGATACCTGGAAATTCCAAACTCATCCGTCAGGGCTCTTGCCACCAATGACCGTTTCCACAACAAATGGCGTTCAATGAACCTCAACCGGGTTCTTTGCGCCCATGGAATCTCTGGATTGCTGGCTTCTATCATTGATAAATCCGTAATAGCCTCAGATACATGCTTTTCATTGGATGATAAACTGCTGTTTATTGATATACAACAAAGTTGGTATGCCAACTTTGTTGCACTATCTACAAATACTGTTTAGTCTACAACGGCATAGACAGTAAATCAGATACCCTATGATTTTTGACGGACTCTCTCCTGACCTTTTCCGGCCACTGGCCTCAAAGAACGCTCGGCTCTACTATGCCAGCCTTCAAGCTTTATACCGGCGATTGATTGATAATCAAATTGCAGGAGATGAGTGCACTCCAAAAGAAGCTAAACAAGCTATTAGATTAGGCATCATTGCGGACTGCGACAGTCAGGAATGGGCTGAAGAAACTGACGACGAAGACGCTCCCGAACCTGATGTAGCCAACAGAATTTATCGGAAACTGCGCGAAACTGGGTGGCTACTGGAAATAGATGACGTAGGTTACCGAAAGATCACCTCATTCGCTTACCTTCCAGCACAGCTTTTGACTGTGATAGCCCAAATTAGCCGTTCTCATGAGTTAGAAATCGGCAGTACTTGTCAAGGGGTTTACACTAACCTCTTCGCACTGTTGAATCAGCCAAGGGAATCAGGTCCAGTATTATCGTTCTCTGCAAAATCCTCTCGGCATTTTTATGGCGAAGTTGCCACCCTGTCAGCAACTACCCGTGAGCTGTCTCATCGCATGATGAACCAACAAGCGGGACCTGAGCTATTCCGAACTTTTTTCCGAGAGTTTGTTGACCAGGTTATAAGTCGTGATTACAAAACGTTAAACAGCAAAGACAACCCCTACCAGTACCGTTCCAAGATACTTTCAATCGTTACCGAACTTAAAACTTCTCCTGATCGGGTTCAGTTGATTTCAGAAGGTATAAAAGCCACGCAGCCAAATGAAGACCTGGAAACGATTATCAAGAGAGTTCATAAAGAGCTTGATGAAATTTTCCGGATTTTCGACAACGTTCCTCGCCTTATGGACAGTATCGAACGGTATCGCCGATCCATGACCCGACGTACCAGTGAAGCTATACGCTATGCCTATACCGTGACGGGAGATATAGGCAAAAAACTGGACAGTGTTGCTTCCAAAATCGCAGGCACAGCTGTCGAGGATGATTTGCTTTATCCAGTTAAAACCACCGAAGACACTTATCTTTCCAAAGGTAGACTTTATACGCCAAAGACGGCAAGAGCAGAGGCTCAATCTACACGGGTGCAACACCAACAACCGCCTCTCGATAAAATTGCTTTGGATCGAGCAGTGAAGGCATATCATCAGCGGCGTAGCGATAACCCAAAACGCTTAACCCAGTTCTTGGAGAGTCAGCTTGGTGACAAGGCCCTTATCACCACCGATGACATAACCATCGAAGGGCTGGATGATCTTTTGTCGTACCTGGATCTTCGCAAACTCATTAATGATGGAGCCAGTCGTGGCAGTGCTTTCAGTCCATTGCAACAGCATTACAAAGTGACTGTCACTGAGGGAGCAATGACTAAGAATCAATACTTAACTGCGCCAAAGCTGACAATTATACGTCGTTCTTCAAAAAGGAATACCGAACATGCTTCATGAGTTATCCCGCCTGGTTGATAGCAACGAGCAGTATGGCTTCACAGAACTAGATTTCCAGCAGGCTGCTGCAAAACTCAGGGCAAACCAGTTTATATGGAAGGAGAAACGAGGGCACAGCCGCATCTACGATATACTGGTCAAGTACGAGACATATTTTTCAAAACTTTTTGCTGCCTTTGGTGACGATTTTTTTGTCGATCCACATTTTGGTTACTGCGGCATCATCCCATCCGCCGCAAGACCTCAACTTAAACAGCTTGAAACCATATACCTTCTCTTACTGGCAAAAATGCACGATCTGGAGTGCCGTAAAGCCTGTTCAGAAAATGGGCGAACCAAGCCCAGCGAAGCACACCTTCTGGATGAATATTGCGCAGTAACCGGGCGAGAAAAACCTAAGCCGTCTGAGACCAGATCTGCTCTGGATCGCCTTGAGAAAATGGGCATCATTGAGCAAGGTGAAAAAAACAGTGAAACCGAGATGCGCAGTCTCACTATCCTGCCTTCCATCATACGAGTTGTTACAGGTGATTTCCTGGCCAGTCTGGAACTATTCTGTGACAAAAACAGTTTACAAGAAGAAAAGAAACAGAATTCTGAACCAGGAAAAGATGAGTTAGAGGCCACTCCTGAAGCGCCGGAGAAAGAGAAAATAGCATGAATACTCTAACGCATAAGTTAATCAGGGTAAGTTTGGTAAACTGGTATCTCTTTCAAGCTGATGATATTCATATCGATGGGGAAAGCATCATGCTCACCGGTGGGAATGGTGCCGGCAAGAGCTCAATTCTTGATGCCATACAAACTATTCTGGGTGGCGGTAATGAGTCAAAGTTAATGTTTAACGCGGCCTCCTCAGATGGTAACCAGTCTGGAAGAACCATTCGCTCTTACGTTCTTGGAGAGGTGGTTGAATCAACCGGTGAAGAGCTCAGTGGTCGCTCAACATCTAACTGTTATATATCAATCACGTTTCAGGGGCGCAATGGAAGTTATTACAGCTTTGGATGTGCCTTTTATGCCTCCAAATCTGACAACAGACTCGATAAGTATTTTTTCCAGATCGATGGGTATGATCTTAGTCACCTCGACTACATGCAGGATGAGCACAACATCCTGACATTCAAACAGTTTGAAGTACGCCTAAGAGCACTGGATGGGCAATCGAAGGTATACACGACAGCCACAGAATATAGCGAAGGCGTATGCGAATTAATGTCCGCCACAGGTTCAGAGGGAGCCATTTCCCCAGAGTCGCTGTTCAGGACTATTCGCCAGGGGCTTACCTTTAAGCAGCATAAAAATGTTACTGAGTTTACCCGTAGCCACATCCTCCCAGACAAAACACTTGATGTTACACGAATCGAGAATGATTTCCGTGAATATCAACGGATTCAACAGCTTATCAAACATGCAAAGGAACGTCTGGAAGGTTTCCAACAAGCCATCAAGTTCCTCAATACGCACCGCAATAGCCGACAAGCAGCCGAATGTTACCGGTGGGTGAATACTGAGGCCAGAGTCAGTGCGCTTGACCTAGATAAAGAAGCCATACAAGAAAAGCTTGAGACATTAAATCAGAAATATAATGATCTGAAGGACAAGCTCCATCTATACAACGGCCTTACTGAAGAGCTAACCAAAAAGAGAGATACAGCTAACCTTGCCTTGCAGGGCTCTGACAATCAACAACGGTTAAATGAACTTGAACAGGAACTGAAGAATTGCAAAACAGAAATTAGTAATTATAAAGAGGTATTCGAGGGGTTACGCAAGAGTCTGATTCGCATTGAGTCCGTTAACCTATCTGTTATTGATACTGTCGTTTGTGATAACCTCAAGCCAAGCATTAATACACTGTCATCTATCACAGATTTTGACGGAGAAGATCTCACTAGCCAGTGGCCTCGTAGCCAGAATAATTTAGCTGATTCTCTTCAGGCTGCATTTAAGCTCAAACCTGTGCTCTCGGGCCTGAGAAGTCATGTCAATCTTTTAGAACGACAGGTAGAGGGCATTAATGATGAAATCCAGGAACTGACTGACGTGGCTCGTGAACTCTCGTCAGGCAAGGCCAGTTTAAAACGTGAAACCCTTAGCCTCATTGACACCCTGAAACAACACGGACTGACAGTCAAACCGATCTGTGATCTGGCTGAAATTACTGACTCAAACTGGCAGTGGGCCATAGAAGGCTTTCTGGGGGTCTGGAACCGTGAAGCATTAATTGTGCTTGATGATGATGGAAAACCTGCCAGTAATGATGACCTTGATCGCTCTCTCGCATTGTATCGTCATGAGAAAAAGCTCAATGCCCGCTTGCGTTCTGTAAAAATACTGAACCCCAATAAAATCAGAGCACCATCTCGCTCTCCGCAACCAGGCTCTGCTGCAGCATTAGTTCAATCCGATAATCCGGTTGTAGCAAATTATCTATGCCGACTGTTAGGAGGTGTCGATCTGGTTCAGACGGAGGAAGATTTACGCTCAAGAGAGCGTGCAATCACTCCTGACGGCATGATCGCAGCGAATGGTGCTATTAGTGGCGGGCAACGCATAGACTTTGTACTTTTCGGCGAACAGGCTAGGAAAGACCAGGCTCAAATGCTTCATCAGCAGCTCAAAGACAAAATGCAGAGCCGCCAAAAACTTCAGCAAAAATTTGAGAGCCAAGAGGGTGAATATAGAGCCTTAGAAAAAGCGTTAAGTGATCTCACTGAGCAGGGACAAAAGGCTTTGGATATGGATTATTACGGCTTGCTGGCTCAGGCTGAAGATCACCACCCCACTCTTGAGTGCCAGATTGCTGAGCTTTCCCAAAGCCAGGAATTTGCCCAGCTACAGGAAAATTTTAACAAGGCAGATAATGATAAGAAGAAAAATGACCAGGCCATCCGTGAATGCAGTGAACAGTCAGGCAAGATAAAGCAAAAGATTGATACTCTGGGATCTGCAATACCCGATCTGGAAAATAAAATTCAGGAAGCCAGTGCACAGAGAAGACAAACAGAATCATCACTCTTGTTTGATCAGGCAAAAGCATCAGGGATTTTGGAGAAGCTTCAGGGGGATCACGGTGAGAATTACACTGTTATTCAGTCAATAGCTAATAGCAAGGCAAGAACGAAAGATAGCCAAGCAAGCAAAAGCAAGGAAGAAGGCAACAAAGCTCTAATCGAGCTATGCCACACCCATGATATTGAGGGTAAAGCTGAGCTGATAAGCATGGATCCTTTGGACTGTCTGAAGGAGTGCGAGAATCATGCAGAGGTTATAGAGAACTCTGAATTGCAGCTATATGATGTAGACGCACAGAATGCGTGTGACGAAATGCTGGGGCATTTCCGAAGATCTGTGGCAATAGAGCTAAGGTCAAATATTGATAATCTTAAAACCACTTTTAAAACCCTGAATCGCTCCCTTCAAAATCTCTGCTTCAATAACACCAGATATGAGTTTACCTATAAGCTGGTTGAGCTGGAAAGCCTCCGTGAAGTGTATGAATACGTGAAAGATTCAGAAGAAGGTGAGGCAGATGGAGGTCTCTTCGACACCCGGCAAGACCACCCGGGGCTGATGGTCATAGAAAAGCTGATTACGGATGGGAGACTCCACGAGATATCTGATTACCGAAACTTTTACAGCTACGATATCAAAACCATTGACATTGAAACCGGAAAAAGCCGCTTGTTCTCGCAACTGCTGAGAGTGGGATCTGGTGGTGAAAAACAGACACCTTTTTATGTCGCCTTGGGTGCATCTTTTATGAATGCTTTCCGATTGCAAAAATTGGGAGATAAAGCCGTTTCTGGAGGAGCTGGGTTTGCCATTTTTGACGAAGCCATGTCAAAAATGGATGGCGTTAATACCGCATCAGCTTTGAAGTTCTTTCGGTCTATTGGTTTGCAAGTCATTCTTGCCGCACCTCCCGATGCTTCGGTAAAAATCAGCACTCATGTGGATAAAACAGTAAGTGTGATCCGCTCGGGCTCCAACTTATATCTGGATCATTACATCCCTACTGACGCTGGGCGTGAGCTATTGGAAAGTGACAACCCCCATGTAAACCCTGAAATAACAGTGCCATTTTTTGAGCAGGCTAAAGAGGAGTTTGGCTTTGAACAGCCTATCTGAACAATTATTGGAAGCCTGTCTGAAGAAATGCAACAAAGCAGATGGACTTTACAGCAATACAACTCGCATTACAGAAAGCCGGTTTAAGTTTTACCACAAAGCAAAAACTGCAATCAGGTTGAAAACACATCAGCAGCTTGAGTTGCTTCAGGAAAAGGTTCAGGGATTTTCTATTGAATATACGAAGCAGCCCTTTGATGCGGTCCCCATTCTAAGGACTGTTTCTATCAATTGCCCTAAAGAACTGTGTGAATATTTAGGCGTAGCTGTCATCCATGAAGAAGTTATTTCCGCATCAGCGATGATAAAAGCAGAACTGGCTGACGCACCTGACTGGCTTTCCCTTGGGCTAACCGATTATCAGCAGCTCTGGCAAGAAGGTCGTCGTATACTCCGCTTTAGCCATACTCAATGGGAAAAGATGGTGCAGGCCATCAAGTTTGCTAAATGGCTGAGCCTGCAGCCTGATTGTAATTTGGATTATCGAACCGCCAGCGTTAGAGCGCTTGGAGACAGTAAGTATCTGGAAAATAACCTGACCTCAATTGCCACTATCCTACAATTGCAAAATCCGCAACTGCTTGAAACGCTGGAGTCCTCAGAAACACTTGGGTATTTTGGCATCACGCCATTTCCTCCTCTGCTCAGAATTTCCGGGGCATGTCGGCTACGGTTTGAAGACGGAGTGATTGATGCTGAGATCGCCAGGCCCTATTTTGGTATGCCCGCAGACTCTCTTTCTCAGATCGAGTTAAAGCTACATGCCAGGTATATTCTGTTGATTGAAAACCTGACGGCATTTGAGCGGTACACCAGAGAAATAAACGACGATGGTATCGTCGTTTTTACCAACGGGTTTCCATCTCGTCACCTTGTCAAACTGCTGCATATTCTGGTTAACACTAAAGACTGCCCAACTGTGTATCATTGGGGAGATACAGATATCGGCGGCTATAGAATTTTTGCTTTCCTGTCACAAAGCCTGGGTGAAATTATTCCCCACCGAATGATGGGTAACCCACCCGGCCACAGCAAACGAGTCATAGAGATAAATGAGCTCCTGTCTGTTTTAGAAACAGTACAAACACACCAAAGCTCCATTCTTCATGGTCAGCTGCAACAGGCGAAGAAAGATGGCAAAACCCAGTACTGGGTTGAGCAGGAACTGGTGGATCCTGTTTCACCAACTTCCTTGACTCTTGCACCGGCATAAAGTGTGTTCATTTTCACGATGTTGTCAAAGTAAGCAGCATTGTTCTAATGAGCTTTTGTGTGCCTGATACTTGATAAATCAATGCTGAAAATTTTTCTGATCACCACAGTTCTTCAAAAATGTTGGATGAGCGATGGTGAAAGAATAGGTGGAATGTACCCTGCAACTTCCAAGACGACGGGTATACAATAACTAGATATATTTTTCATTTCCTGCACCAGACAGGAACCGTTGAGAGTCTTCATGTCCGATTTCAAAAATATCGAGCAGCTGGAAAAACGACTGTGGTCAGCTGCAGATAATCTTCGTGCTAACAGTGGCCTTACAGCCCAGGAATATTCCCGGCCTGTTCTGGGGCTGATTTTTCTGCGTTATGCCGAGTATCGGTTCAGTAAAGCCAAAAAGCGGTTGGATGCGAAAGCTACTTCTGGGCGTCGTCGAGGTGGTGGAGATATTCGCACTGCCATTCAGGCAGAAGGTGCGATGTATGTGCCGGAAGAAGCGTTGTTTTCCCGTTTGCTGGAGCTTCCGGAAGATCGCTCTATCGGTCTTGCCGTTAATGCGGCCATGAAAGCGCTGGAAGCAGAAAATGAAGCCATTCGTGATGCCCTGCCGAAAACCTACGCCCGCTTTGAAGACGATATTCTTCAGGATTTGCTGAAAACCTTTGCAGGCATTCGCTTTGACCTGGGTACCGATATTTTTGGTCGGATCTATGAGTACTTCCTCAATGAGTTTGCCAAAAGTGAAGGCCAGGGCGGTGGAGAGTTTTTCACACCATCCCCCCTGGTTCGCCTTATTACCCAGATAATTGAACCATTCCATGGCAAGGTCTTTGATCCAGCGTGTGGCTCCGGCGGCATGTTTGTATCCAGTGCAGCCTTTGTGGAAGAGCATAACCATAGTGCTTCAGACGAACTTTCCATTTTCGGGCAGGAGAAAACTGGCGATACCGTTCGGCTGTCAAAAATGAACCTGGCAGTCCATGGTTTGCAGGGAGATATCCGGGAAGGAAACTCCTACTACGAAGATATCCATCGTTGTGCCGGAGCCTTTGACTTTGTTATGGCTAATCCGCCTTTTAACGTGGATAAAATTCAGAAGGAGCGCATTGAAGATGACAAAAAGCGCTTCCCTTTTGGTATGCCAAACACCGATAACGGTAACTATATCTGGATTCAGATGTTCTTCGCGGCTCTGAATGACAAAGGTCGTGCGGGTTTTGTGATGGCGAACTCCGCCAGCGATGCCCGAAGTTCTGAGCTGGAAATTCGTAAAAAACTGATTCAGACCGGTGCTGTGGATGTGATGGTGGCGGTGTCCAGCAACTTCTTTTATACAGTTACTCTGCCCTGTACCCTCTGGTTTTTCGATAAAAATAAGCAGAAGCAAAATCGAGACAAGGTTCTGTTTATTGATGCCCGCCATATTTTCAGACAGGTCACCCGGGCAGTACGGGACTATACCTCTGAGCAGTTAAATTTTATCGCCAATATCGTCAAACTCTACCGTGGTGAACAGGCAGACCACACTTTTATGGAAAACCATCCTGATAGTGGTAATGATGGCAGTTGGGCGTTAGAAAAATATTTCCTGGAAGGGAAATATCAGGATATTGCAGGGCTTTGCAAGGTTGCTACTTTGCAGGAAATTGAGTCTCAAGGCTGGAGCTTGAACGCCGGGCGTTACGTCGGGGTGGCTCAGGGTGAAGAGGAGCATGATGAAGACTTTGCAGCTAAGTTGGAAGCTCTTCAGGAAGAACTTGAATTACTAAATGCCGAAGCACATCAGCTGGAAAGTGCCATTGGTAGCAATGTAGTGAAAGTGCTGGAGTCGATTACATGAAGGCTCCATATAGAGATATAAAAATAGGTGATCTGGTTGAAAAAGGTTCTGCGAGCATTAAAACAGGCCCTTTTGGTACCCAGTTGAAGGCCTCTGAGTATGTTGAAAGTGGTATTCCTGTCATCAATGTTCGGAATATTGGTTTCAGGGATATTCGGGAAGAAAAACTGGAGTTTATAAATAATGAAACTGCTGCTCGCCTGTCTTCACATCTGCTAGAAAAAGATGACATCGTTTTTGGTCGAAAAGGTGCAGTTGAAAGGCATGCTTATATTGAGGCAAATCAGGATGGTTGGCTTCAGGGTTCAGACTGCATTCGTCTAAGAATTTCTGACAAAACAGTACTGCCTCGTTATGTCTCATACAGTTTCCTTTCAGAGCATCACAAAGCTTGGATGCAGGCACAGGGATCACATGGTGCCACTATGGCCTCCCTGAATCAGGATATTATTGCTCGTATTCCGCTCAATCTTCCTTCAATAGACCAGCAGTATAAGGTTGTTTCGGTTTTGTCGAAATATGATGACCTTATTAACAATAACAATCGTCGCATAACACTTCTGGAAGATATGGCACAGACCCTTTATCGGGAGTGGTTTGTTCACTTCCGCTTCCCTAGGCATGAGCAGGCCAAGTTTGTGGACTCTTCCTTAGGACGAGTGCCTGAGGGGTGGGTTCAACAAGCATTCACAAAGGTTGCTGACGTGCTCAGTGGGGGTACGCCTAAGACTACAGAGCCAGCTTTTTGGGGAGGGTATATCCCATTTTTTTGTCCAAAAGATGCTCCCAACACGTTTTATTGCATGGAAACAGAAAAGAACATCACTCAGCTTGGTTTGCAGAAATGTAGTTCAAAGTTATATCCAAAAGATACTGTGTTTATCACAGCCAGAGGGACAGTTGGCAAAGTTGCTCTTCCCACGACTGAAATGGCGATGAACCAGTCATGCTATGCATTGCGTGGTAAAAATGGTATCGGGCAATTTTACCTATTCCTTCTTACAAAAAACCAAGTTGCATATTTGAAGAAGAATACTGGTGGTGCAACATTTGACACAATAGTAAAAGACACTTTCTCAAGAATGCAGGTACTTTCCCCAGAGCATGAGTTGGTTGAGAAATTTGATGAATTTGTAGACTCACACTTTGCGCACATAGCAAACTTAGTTAGAAAAAACTCAATTTTGAAGCAACAGCGAGACATGCTTCTTCCCAAACTGATCTCGGGCCAAATCCAACTCTAAGGGACTGCCGAATGAAAGCCACGGAAACCCGACTGTTCAAGTTTTTGCAGAAGTCTGCCCAGTTTATTATCCCGATCTACCAGCGCCAGTACAGCTGGACCTATGCCCAGTGTGAACAGCTATGGAACGATATTCTTCGGGCTGGCTCTACCGGACTCGAAGGGCATTTTATAGGTTCTGTCGTGTATGTGGAACGCAGTCTCTATAGCCACAGTGACGTACCTGAGCTTCTGGTAATTGATGGCCAGCAACGGTTGACATCAAACAGCCTGCTGATCGCTGCCCTGTCCCACGAGATTACCAAGCGTAATGAGAAGGCTGAACAGAAAATTGAGATTGACGGTACCAATGCCAAAAAACTGAAAAATTACTACCTGTGCAATGCTGAGGAAGACGGAGAACTCTATTACAAGCTGGTGCTGACCCAGAGTGATAATGAAACCCTTCATAAAATCGTGGATGGCAAAGTGGACTTTGAAGAAGAGTCCGTTCACCGGGTTGAACAGAATTACCGGTTCTTTGCCGGGAAGCTGGCCAACCTTGACGATGATGAGCTGAGCCATATCTACAAGGGGCTACAGAAGCTGATTATTGTCGATATCGCCCTGGATAAAGACAAGGATGATCCCCAGCTGATTTTTGAAAGCCTGAACTCTACCGGGCTAGCCCTGAGCCAGGCGGATTTGATTCGCAACTATGTGCTTATGAAGCAGGATATCAAGGAGCAGAACCGGCTTTATAAAAATTACTGGTTCCCCATGGAAAAGAACTTTGGCCACGGGGAGTACAGCGAGCGTTTTAACGCTTTTATGCGGGATTTTCTGACTCTGAAAACCGGTTATACACCCCGGAAGGATGAAGTGTATAAAGGGTTCAAGACTTATGTGGCCAAGAGCACCGACAGTATTCAGGATATCGTAGCGGAGGTTCACCGCTATTCTAACTATTACGCAGCATTTACTCTGGAAGCCGAAAGCCAGACCAGTCTCAGGGAGGCTTTTAAGGATTTAAACAGCTATAAGGTGGATGTGGCATACCCTCTGCTTCTGGAGATGTATAACGACTATGACCACAAGGTGCTGGCTCTGGATGAGTTTGTGGAATGTGTGCGTTATATCGAGAGCTATGCCTTCCGCCGCCTCGTATGCTGGATTCCCACGAACTCCATGAACAAGACGTTTGCCCGGTTCAGCCTGGGCTTAAAGAAAGATCTTTATGTTGAAAGTTTCAAAGCCAAGTTTTTGCTATTGACTGGTAATCGTCGCATACCTCTGGATAGTGAGTTCGAACATAACCTGCAAACCAAGGATATGTACAACATGCGCAGCAGGTCCTACTGGCTGCGTAAGCTGGAAAACTATCATCACAAAGAGCCCATCCATGTCACGGAATACACCATTGAGCATGTGATGCCCCAGAACCCGAACCTGTCTAAAGCCTGGCAGGAGGCGCTGGGCGAAAACTGGGAGGAAGTGCATGAGACTTACCTGCATACCCTCGGTAACCTCACTCTGACAGGATACAACTCTGAGCTGAGCGACCGATCCTTTCAGGAAAAACAAAGTATGGAGGGCGGTTTTGCCGACAGCCACCTGCGATTGAACAAAGGCCTGGCAAAGCTGGACAACTGGGATGAACACGCTATACAGCAACGTGCCAAAGAACTCAGCAAGACCATGTTGGATGTATGGCCCTGCCCCCAGCTGGATGAAGAAACCCTTAACTCATATCGTCAGCCTGAAGTACAGTCTGCCTATAGTCTGGAAGACCACCCTTATCTGAATAAAGAGCCGGTAAAAACACTGTATGAGAAGTTCAAAACCCAGGTGCTGGCGATGGATGAGGATTTGCGGGAAGAATTTCTGAAAAAATACGTCGCATTCAAATTAGACACGAATTTTGTTGATGTTGTGCCTCAGGCTTCCGGTTTGCGCTTGTCGCTGAATATGAAGTTTGATGAGATTCATGATCCTTTGAAACGCTGCAGGGATATCAGTGGTCTTGGCCGCTGGGGTAACGGCGATGTGGAGATCAAGCTTGCTGCTGTAAATGAGCTGGATTATGTGATGGAGCTGGTGCAGCAGGCGCTGGACTTGCAGGTTGGGGAGTGAATTCCGAACCCTGTAACCACAGTATTTTTATCAATACATCCATTTAAGGATGAAAAACTGTAATCAAGGGTTTATAAATGTATCTGTCTAGTGTAGAAGTCGAGAATTTCAGACTATTTGATTCATTTCATGTTGAGCTCAATAAGGGATTGAACCTACTTATTGGTGAAAATAACTCGGGCAAGACAACACTGATTGATGTCATCCGGCTAGTGCTTGACACAAATTCAGCTGAGTGGGTGCGCTTCAATGAAAACGACTTTCACAATGGTGAAGACTCTCTGAGTATTAAGTTAAAATTTGCCGACTTAAGCATAGAGGATGCCGCTGTTTTTGTGGAGCATTTGAGCCATGACTATGGTGATGCGGGTGCCGAAACTTTTTTATATGTAAACCTGAAGGCTACCATCGGAGGGAACACAGCACGGGCTGGCCAATATATAAAAACTGAAATTCGTTCCGGGGCACATGCAGAAGGCACTGTAATCGAAAGAGATGCCAGAATGTATCTCTGCTCTACTTATCTAAAACCGCTGAGAGATGCACAAGCGGAACTTACCTCAGGACGCTACTCACGGTTATCACAACTATTAGCAAGCACAAAAAGTGTTGGAGGGCAGAGTGACGATATTGAGCGTCTGCTAAAGGCAGTAATAGCTGCAAACCAGACAATCAAGGATGATGAGTCGATTCAGTCAGCTAAAGGCAAGGTTAGTGATTTATTGAAAAAGCTGACTTTCCATGTCGACCAGTTTTCACCAGCCATTGAAATGCTTGGTAGTAGAGCTTTCGAAGACATGACGGAAACTGAACAACAAGCGTTGTTCAAGGGTATTTTGGAGCGGCTGTCACTCAATCTGGATGACACTGGCAAGTCTCATGGACTTGGTTACAGTAATCTTCTGTTTATGGCTGCTGAGTTGATGCTGCTGACTCAGGAAGGTGAAGGCTTTCCACTTTTGTTAATCGAAGAGCCTGAAGCACACCTTCATCCGCAACTTCAGATGAAATTTCTCAAGTATTTCACGACAGAACAATCACAGTTTCAGTGCATCCTTTCCACACACAGTCCAAACTTGGCCTCTAAGGCACCGTTGGATAGCATTATCTTGATGAACCAAGGCAAAGCATATCCTTTACGAAAAGGCTGTACTTATCTGGATGCTGATGATTATCCATTCCTTGAGAAGTTTCTTGATGTCACCAAGTCGAATATGTTCTTTGCCAAAGGAATTCTCATGGTGGAAGGAGATGGAGAAAATATTCTGCTTCCAACTATTACAGAACTTATTGGTAGGCCGCTGGAGGACTATGGCGTATCCATCGTAAATATTGGCAATCTTGCTTATAAACGCTATGCCAAGATATACCGGGCAAAAGATCCAGCAGCCACTCTACCTGTCCGAGTTGCATGTATGACTGATCTGGATGTATGGCCTGATAAAGCTGAGCTGAGTTCAGGAAATCCGGTTGGTTTTAAAGAAAAGAAACATCCCAATACAGATACGGGCAGAGGTGGAAACCTTCGGTATTGGAGGAGTCATTATGACACCCCTGAAAAGCTGGCTTTATATAAGTCCGCAAAACAAGAACATGACGGAGAGAATGTAAAAACATTTATCTCTGATGAATGGACATTTGAATATTGTCTGGCCAGGTATGGTCTTGCTCAACATGTATATATAGCGATTCATGGAAGTGACGATGGCTATACCGATTTGCCTGACGACCCGGAAGAGAAGGCAATAAAAATCTACGGGATGATTGAAGATGATAACTCCGGTAAAACGAAAGCTACTTATAGGCTTTCTGAGCTGTTACAGGAGGCTTTCAAAGGCAAGCCTGGAGAACTAAAAAACCTTCTGCCCCCGTATATCGTAGCTGCCGTAGAGCATGTGACAGAACCTCTCGAGTCTGAAGTTATTCGGGAGAGCGGAGTATGATCACAATTACTGATCAGGATATTGATCAACTGCAGAAAGAAACAGGATTGACCTTTGATGCAGCTCGCAGAGAGGCTTTAAAAAGCTACACAGATGTACAAGCCTGCCCAGGTAGTGGTAAGACCACTCTGGTCAGCGCAAAACTGATTCTCTTGGCAAAAAAATGGCGTGAAGAACACAGAGGTATCTGTGTTCTGAGCCATACTAATGTAGCCAAAGATGAGATCATTGAGCGACTAAAAGGTCACACTCAAGGGCGTGTCCTGCTTGGTTATCCACACTTTATTGGAACAATTCAAGAGTTTGTCAATAAGTTTCTTGGAATTCCTTATTGTCGATCAAAAGGCATACCAGTCAACAGCATTGATGATGATATTTGTACCAGCTTTATAGAGCGTAACTTGCATTGGAAAACAAAGGTTTTTTTGAAGCAAAGGTATGCAGATGCTGCTGATTTGAAGTATTTTTTTGAAGCTGGAGATCTGGTTCTAAAGGTCCCAGGTTTTAACAAACCATCTACGTCAGTGAGTTATCAGGACCTTAACAGCATAAAACAGCGGCTACATGAGAATGGATATCATTTCTACAGGGAAATGTATGAATATGGGAAAGCTGGTATCAACCAAAATCCAGGAACCGCTGCTGCTATACGCTATAGATTCCCTATTACTTTCATTGATGAAATGCAGGATACAAGCCTCTTTCAGGATGAAGTAATCAACAGCATATTTGGTGAAGGAGACTCGCAGCTTCAGCGTTTTGGTGACCCTGATCAATCAATATTTGAGGGTTCTGATACGCCAAACACCTCATACAATGATGCAGAACTGGATGCTATTTGTAATAGTCATCGCTTCTCTCCTGCTATCGCTACTCTCTCTTCAGGCCTAAGTTATCAGGGCATCAGTATCCAGTCATCGCATACAACCGATAAGCTCTATCCCAATACGGTTTTTCTTGTTGATGAGCAGTCAAGGCAAGCAGCCATCCCTGCTTTTGCAAAACTGTGTTGCGAAAATGTGCCAGTGCCTGCTTGCGCCTCTTTCAAGGCAGTAGGTGCAATTGGTATAGAAAAACCAGAGGGATTGACAATTCCTCATTATTTTCCAAATTTTGATAAATCCAAGTCTTCTCGAAGATTTAGGCCAGCCAGATTTATAGATTATTTTTTGCACAATGGTGGTTCTGCAATTAGCCACTCTGGCGCTGCTTATCGGTCTGTACTTGATGGTATTGTTCATTACGCGCGTTTAAGTCAGCAAAAAATAACCATGCCAGAGGCTGCGGAGCAAGTCTGCACGACAGAGACTATTCGACAATATTTGAAGGCAACTGGGAAAAAACACGATTTTAACAAGCTGTATCTGAATATTATAAATAGCGGTTTTCAGGATGCAGAAAGATGGCAGCAGGGCAGTTCTAACCTTCTGAGATTAGCTGGGTTGAGAGCTCCTTCCGGGGGCAGCTTAGACTTTTTGGGCTACATCCCTCCGGACTCACTCCATGAAGAAGATGGAACTTCTAAAGGGAATGTATACAGGTATAGAGAGGGCGATCACGTTATTGATGTGGAAGTTGCAACAATCCATAGCGTTAAGGGTGAGACCCATGCTGCAACTCTCGTCTTTGAGACAAAATTTGGCAAAAGCTACGATATTCACAGTTTGCTTGATTATCTTCTGAAGAATCAGAGCAGGCAGGTAACTGCAGTACAAAAGAAAAAATTCATGAAGCAGTTATATGTGGCAATGACAAGGCCTAAATATTTGCTGTGCCTTGCCATGGATAAAGGCAGATTTACATCTCAATATAAGTCTCAAGCGGAAGCTCTGGGATGGACAGTAGTGGATCTGACATAGCTCTAAGTATCATCTAAATACCCGTATAAAACAGGAAAGGATTAAGATCGTAATGGACGTTGTACTATGGCATGAAGGGCTTCAGCAACAAGAGATTGCTGCTATTGAGAAGATACAAAAGCGTTTCCAGCCCGCCAAAGCAGGTAAGCAGAAAAGTAAAGGGCAATCCGGTAGCTCCATGGCCCAGCAGCTCGGAGCGCAGCTTGGAATTCCCCAAGACAGTATGTTCCCATGGAAAGGTTACGCAGGATTTCGCTTCACAGACTCAAAAGGAAAAGATGGTGAGTTTGATCTGGTTATTATCACGCACTGTAATATTCTGATCATTGAACTGAAAGACTGGAATCACGGTAAAATCACAGCTAATCGCGGGAAATGGTACAAAAACGATCAAGAGATGGGGAACTCTCCGGTAGATGTAACCCAGCGAAAGCTCTACTTACTGCAAAATAAATTAAAAAAATACAAGAACAAGCTCTCTTCAGGGCACCTGCCTAAAATTCATCATCTGGTGGTAATGACTGGAGATGCAGATTTTTCTCAACTTCCGGAGACTGACCTGCAACATACACTTACTCTGGATGAATTTCTGTCTTATAAAGACAGGAATAAGTTTAATAAACGGTTCAGACCACATCCTGAGGCGGAACTTCGCAATGATGCGGCTGTTTTTGATCAAATTTTCAGCGAAGGTAATACAGCCCCCAAGCACATTTATATCAACGGTTACAAAGCCGTTGAGCATGTATTTAAACACCCTGCAGAGATTTATAAAGAATTTCGATCAATTTTAGAGCAAAGAAAAGAGGAAGAAGCTCTATTACGGGTTTGGGATTTCAACAAGATAGAAAATAAGGCTGCTAAAACACCTGAGGGCAGGCAACACATTGTTAGCCGTGAGCGCGATGTTCTTAGCTTGATCAAACATCAAAAGCCCGAGCTATATAATTATTGCCTGAGAGCTCTCCCTGGAAGCTCTTATGAAGGCAATATTCCTTCAGAGTACTGTGAATTATATGAACTACCGCCCAGCCATCAGCGCTTGAATGAGTTTATTGGCAGATTTTCAGAACCACTTTCTGAAAGTGACCGATTCAGTATTGTTAAGTTATTGGTTGCCAAGTTTGCGGATCTCCACGAGATCAAGGTGGCTCACCGGGATATAGGTAGCCACTCCATCTGGATATCGCCAAGTCGGGATATTGCACTTTCCAGCTTTATTTCAGCCTATGACCAGAGAGCTGGAACTGTGGGGGATATTCGAGAACTGATTTCGGTGAGTGAGGCTAAAGCGCCATTCGGTATGACAGTTCAGCCAACTACGACACCCTTTCAGATTGATGTGCATGCACTTATTGTACTGTCATGGCACATACTTGAAGGCCGCCGTATATCTCCCGAAAGCCTGAAAGGATTGGATGAAAAAATCGAAAACTCTGCAACCTGGTATAAAGATATTTTCCTGGATGGCTTGCGCCACCAGAGGTTCAAGGATGCTGGAGAGTTTTTTTCATCGCTTAAAGAAAATGAACCGCATGATACAAGTGAGTTCGATTTCGACATTTCTGAACTGGATGTTTTTCAGAAGCCATTCAAGGTTGAGCGGCAATACCCTGAAGATCAACTACTGAAGGAATCAGATAGCAAAGAAGTTTATAGGTCTGACAATCAGCTGGTGAAGGCCTGGCTAAATGTGCATCCTTCGAGCAATGACCCTGAGCAGGGTTATCGCTCTCTGCACTTTTGTAAAGCGCTCACCTCTTTGAAAAGTCTTTCTCCGGACTATTTACCTGAGATTCATGATTTCGGGCTGTCCGCCCGTTCTGGCAGCTTGTTTCTGGTTACTGACTATGTTGAAGGTGACACTTGGGAAACGGCAGCAACGAGCTATACCGATGAGCAAAAGAAGCTATTGATTGAGAGCCTTATTTCCGCTACCACGCATCTTCATGGTCTGAGTTTATATCATGGTGATCTTCATCCAGAAAATCTGCTCATAACAAATCCTGAGTACCCTCAAGTTAAGTTTCTTGATCTGCCCGACTTCAGCGTATTTGGCAAAGAATCTTTTAATCATCTCTACAGTCCTGAGAACATTGATGGTTGTTCCGGACAAGAGCGAGACAACTTCGCAGTGATGAGGATGACCTGCTACTTGCTTGGCATAGGGTGGAATCAGGATTCTGAGGCATACCCTAAGATTAGTACTGCAGTTCGCCGGGAAATAGAAGATATTGATGCAGGATTCCGGAGCCTCGAGCGGTTTATTGAGGCTCTCAAGCCTGATAATAATGAACTCAATGAAGATATTGAAGTCATTGAAATAAGGTTGAGAAATCTCAGTGAGGAGATCATTATTTACCCGGATAATGGTCAGCTTTTTGTAAGTGTAGAGAGGAGCAAGAAGAATCCAGACGAGGCAAGAGTTCGCTTTATCGGCTTGGGTGGGTCTGCAGACCTGATCTACAGTCCTCGCGAGAGTGGTTTTGTCGTTGGCTTCCAACCCAGAAGTAGAGATTCAGTTAGCAGGAAAGATGCTGACTCCAGTGACATTACGCTACCTTTTGCTATCCGCATAATCAGTGGACATTTCTATGAACTCAGCGAGCTTAATCGAAGAATAAGCGAATTTGATGAGTTTAAAAGGGTCGTCAATACAAAGCTACGTCCAGAAAAAGAACCTGAAGCTATTTCCCCGATGGAAGTGGAAGCTACAGGTGAGTTTGCTGAAATATTCGCCTCTGTGCTTGTTGACATAGAAGAACAAGCTGCCCTCAGCGTTACGCCTGATACCACAGACTCAGAAGATATATCTTTTCAAACATCCGAACTTTGGAAGGCCGTCCTTGATACTGAAACAATGGCCTTGCCCTACATTGAGGTATCGGGAGATGTTTTTGTCCCTGAGAATAATAGCTCTAAGCTTGCTTTACCATATACACCGGAAGTATCAGAAGGACTTGAAAAGTTCAGAAAAGGGGATGATGTTGAGGCTCTTACGATCAATGAAGAGCATGAAGACTCATGGCTGGGCGATGTTGACCTGAAAAAGTCAAGCATTAGTGAGGTTCATCTCAAAAAGATTTCACATCGCGCCAAAGCTCTTACCGATGGTGATATTGTTTATTTCAGAACCAAAATGGACAGGTCTTCCTATCAAAAGAGGAAAAATGCCCTTAAGCGCATACTGGATCGAAGCAGTGTCATACCCAATCTTACAGAGTATTTTGATCCTGAGTGTCAGCTACAGGCGATTGAGTACCCCATTGAGATAACTGATCAGGATTTCACCAGATACGACAGGCCTGACGACCATGGGAATACCATCAGCCTGAATCCCCAGCAACGACTGGCATTCCGGAAACTGGTGCGATATGGACCACTGTCGTTACTGCAGGGACCTCCCGGTACAGGGAAGACTGAATTCATTGCAGCCTTCGTACATTTTCTTGTTGAAAAGGAGAAGGTAAATAGCATTCTGTTGGTCAGCCAGTCCCATGAAGCGGTAAATACCGCCGCAGAACGGATTCGTAAACACTGTCGAAGGCTGGATACACCATTAGAGGTTGTTCGCTTCAGTAACCGTGAATCCACTGTTTCTGACTCCCTGAAAGATGTATATGCAGGCTCAATAGTTAATGTAAAAAGGGAGCTTTTCAGGGTAGAAGCCAGTCACAAAATTATGTCCATGAGTAAAGTTCTGGGAGTTGAGAAGGATTATCTCAAGGATCTTACACAAGCCGAATTCAAGTTATTCAGTAAGATGGATACTCTAAAGGCACTGGATAACCAGTCAGCAGATGATGATGACGATCAAGATCAGGTTAAAAATCTTACCAGAGCAAGAAAAGAGCTGATCGCTTCTATAACCGAGAGCTTGCGTGAAGACTTTAGCATCAGCTGGAATACAGAAGACTCAGTGGAGGATGTGAAATCCAAGATTTATCAGAAACTGGAATACCAGTTTGATCTACAGCCTAATGAAACCCTAAAAGCTAAAGCGCTGGTAAAAATATACAGGGATATGCTGGATGCTCTAGCAATGGATCGAGTGAATTATGATGAGTTCCTTGCCAGATCAAGACAGCTGGTCACGGGTACCTGTGTGGGTATTGGTCAGCGGCATATGGGAATAGGTGAACAGCAGTATGATTGGGTCATCATTGATGAGGCTGCCCGCTCTATATCCAGCGAATTAGCAATCGCCATGCAAGTAGGCAAGCGAATCTTACTTGTTGGTGACCATAAACAGCTACCTCCGATGTATTCAAAACCGCACCAGAAAGCAATTGCCAAAAAACTGGGTGTAACTGCAGCGGCTGAAGACCTTGATGGCATACTCAAGAGTGATTTCGAGAGAGCTTTTGAGTCCGAGTATGGTAAGCAGGTACAAGCGCAGTTGCTGACTCAATATCGAATGATAGAGCCTATTGGTCGAATGGTTTCGGATTGTTTTTATGAGGGCAAGTTGGTTACCGGTGAACGCGTTGTACCTGACATTTACCACTTAGCTCCACAGACTTTGCAATACCCTGTTACCTGGCTAGATACCGCAGGTCTTAAGTCGCAGGCTTATCATAATGAGGACAAGGGGGTCAGCATATACAATAGGACCGAGGCCGATCAGATCATCTCGCTGCTGAGAGAAATTGAGAGAAATACTGATTTTTTGGCTGAGCTAGGCCAACACCTCAAAGAGGGGGAAGCAGGTATTGGTGTTATTTGTATGTATGGGGAGCAGAAACGGTTCATCAGGCAAAGGTTCAATGAAACTTCCTGGAGTGATGACTTTAAAAATATTGTCAAAATCGACACCGTTGACAGCTACCAGGGAAAGGAAAACCGGATCATTATTCTCTCTATAACTCGTGCGGATGGCAGGCAGTCTCCTGGCTTCCTTCACTCCCCTAATCGGATCAATGTTGCTCTTTCCAGGGCAATGGATCGACTTGTCATTGTGGGCTCAACAAGCATGTGGCGTGGCAAAAATAAGGAGATGCCATTTGGCAGGGTTCTGAACCATATGGAAAGTGCCGGTACAGAGTACAGGGTGTTTAAAGCAAAAGGAAAAGGCCAGCAAAGGAGAAGTAAATAATGGAAAAAAATAACCCGGTCTGTTTCCACGAGCTGGATTTTGTTCTTCCTGTACACAGGTTTCATATCAGCTTTTCCTATACAGATGCTCAGAGACTATCTTTTATAAGGGAATTTATTCTCAGGATTGTCAATGTTTCCCCTCTTACTCCGGGTGACCTGGCTCGGTTCTTTTCTCTCACAAAGCGAGAGCTGAACGAAGCGTTATCAGATCTTGTTACAAGTGGGGATCTCAGATACCGAGACGGTGCCTGTGTTGAGCTCACCAGCCAAAGCCGATCATATTTTTCCAGAATGGAGGCGATACCCAAAGTCGAAAAAATTGATGAGTCCACTGGACATTTTAACTTCGAATTATCGAGCCTTAACTATCTCGGTGCTAAAAAAATCAATGAGAACTGGAAGCTTGCACTCCGTCTCAGTATTGACAATGAACGCAAGGCAAAGAGTGAAGTACTGGCCAGAAAAGCATTTCAACAGCACTTCCAGGACATTGTTGATAATGGTGATGTTAAGGGAATCACTGATAACGATGATCACCGTGTGAACTTGTATAACGTCGGTGATGTAAGGAAAGTTATAGAGAAGCCCCTACGCATAAGTCATCGGTTCTCTGTAAGCCCTGTCGGAGACTTTCTTGAGAGAGGAGAAATCGCTGACCTTAAGGATTCATCGGAGGCAACTTCCCTTGTCACTGACGCTATTGATCTGCTAAAGCAACCTCCGAACGCTCTGGAGATATTCAAAGTCATTGATGAAATGGAGGATGATAAGAGTAAAATTTACATAACTGATGATGGGCTGGACATTGCTCGGATACTTTCTGATCGTAAGTATTCTGAGTCTCAAGGAACGCCCGTTACGCCCTTTCTTGGCATAACTTATACTCCAGAGAACTGGATTCAAGTTGCTGAGGTTTTGGATAAAAATTCAAAAAAACCGAAAAAAGCGACAGAGGAGCCTGAAGAGTTGATCTGGCTGGCACCAAGCAACCCATTCTGGGGGAAGTCAGAGAAAGTTCTCAGCTGTTTACAGTATATGCTGGACAAGTCCAAGAGCTCTGGTAAAAAAGCCAAAAAGCTGTATAAGCCAAAGTTATATCTGCCGCTGACGGGAGAGAATAAAGACTGGTCCCGACGAAATTGGGGGGCAGAGTTTGAAGGGTTGGATAAGAATAGCCTGTTTGGTTATACCGGTGATTTCTGTAAAGGAAATGTTGAAGTTATTGTGCATAGTGATCTGTTTGCTGTTGTAAGCTATCACTTGTCAGCGCCAGAAACTTCACCAATTCCTATACCATTTGGCTTCATGACAACAGACAAAGGGCAGATCGCTAATATCCGATCGCGGGTAAAAGGCTTTCTGGATGACATCGATAGCTCGACAGGAAAAGCTCATGATGCAGGGCTGTTGAAGTCTAAATAGTTTTTTGGTGATGGGGCTTCATACTGGCGAATGAAGCCCTAACGTTTTCGTCAAGATCCCCTGCCATAGCCCCAGGTTTGTAGATAAAAAATATTTGGTTTAAAAGAACTACACTCGAAACCGGGTGCCTTTCAGGGATAAAATCGTACTTTCGTATTAGCCCTCTGGTATCCAGGATGACATACACAGAAGACCTCCTGATAGAACAACCTGCCATCAATCTGTTTGGAGAAATGGGGTGGGAAACAGCTATCTGCTGGGATGAGTCTTTTGGAGTTGACGGTACATTTGGGCGAGACAACCGTTCAGATGTCATCCTTTATCAACCACTGAAGGATGCCATTCGCAAACTGAACCCCGGTATAGATCCAGTCATTCTACAAAATGCAGTGGATGAAATGGCTCGTGACCGTAGTGCCATGAGCGCCATTGCGGCTAATGAAGAGATCCATCAGCTACTGAAGCAGGGCTATAAATTTGTGGACTCCAGCGATGACGGTGACGATGTTGTTGTTCGCTTTATCGACTGGAACAGTCCTGAAAACAATCATTTCCTGCTGTGCAGCCAGATGTTTATTTCTGGAGAAATTGAGACTCGCAGACCTGATCTGATCGGTTTTGTGAATGGCCTGCCATTAGTCTTTATTGAGCTGAAAGCCAGCCATAAGCAACTGATCAATGCCCATAAAGATAACCTCAAAGATTACCGGAATACGATTCCACAGCTGTTTCACTATAACCAGCTGATCATCCTTTCTAACGGCATTCAGTCCAGGGTTGGCACGGTTTCCAGTCAATGGGAGCATTTTGCTGAATGGAAAAAAATAGCCAGTGAAGATGAAGAACGTAAAGTTAGCCTGGAAGTAGCGATTCGTGGAACCTGCGACAAGTCCCGCTTGCTTGATCTGGTTGAGAACTTCACGCTGTTCGTGAAAACCAGGCACACCATAAAAGTTCTGGCTAAATACCACCAATATCTTGGTGTAAACGAGAGCCTGGCCGGGCTGGAAAATATAAAGCAGCGCAATGGGCAGCTTGGCGTTTTCTGGCATACCCAAGGGAGTGGCAAGAGCTTCTCAATGGTGTTTTTTACCCAGAAAGCATTTCGCAAGTACCCCGGTAACTGGACATTTATCGTGGTTACAGACAGGGCTGATCTGGATGAACAAATTTACAAAACCTTCAACACGACAGGTATGCTGAATGAGCTATGCCAGGCAGAGTCTGGGGCAGAGCTGAAACAGTTGCTGAGTGAAGACCATCGGTTTGTTTTTACGCTGATTCAAAAATTCAAGGGTGATAATTACCCTGTGCTCTCAGAGCGTGATGACATCGTTGTTATCACTGATGAAGCTCATCGCAGTCAGTATGCTTCTTTGGCAATGAATATGCGTAAGTCTATGCCCAATGCTGGCTTTATGGCTTTTACTGGGACACCGTTACTGGCAGATAAAACCGATGAAGGTAAAACCCGGGAGGTCTTCGGTGATTATGTCAGTATCTATAACTTTGCTGATGCGGTAGATGATGGCGCTACCCTGCCACTCTATTATGAAAATCGAGTACCAGAAGTCAGCCTGAATCGTGAGGATCTCGGTAAAGACTTGTTGGAGATACTCGACAATGCTGAACTGACCGAAGTGCAACAGTCCAAACTGGAAACTGAGTTTGCCCGTGCGTACCACATCATTACCCGTGATGACCGGCTTGATACTGTTGCCAAAGATCTGGTGAGTTACCATATCAATAGGGAGCCCTTTTCCGGTGGCTTGTGGGGCAAGGCGATGGTGGTATCCATCGATAAAGCCACTGCGATTAAGATGTATGACAAAGTTCAGCACCACTGGAAGCTCACTCTGGAAAGCTTAAAGACCCGGATTCGGTTCGCTTCTGGCAGCAGTCAGCAAAAGCTCCATGACCAGATCGCTTATATGGAAAGTTCCGATATGGCTGTGGTGGTCTCCAGCAGCCAGAATGATCATGAGCGGTTGGCAAAAAAAGGATTGGATTTTCGTCCTCATCGGGAACGGATGATCAAAGAGGATTTGGACGATAAGTTTAAAGACCCGGAAGACCCGCTCCGGATCGTTTTTGTCTGTGCTATGTGGCTCACTGGTTTTGATGCCCAGAGTGTTTCCACGCTCTACCTGGACAAGCCTCTTAAAAATCATACCCTGATGCAAACGATTGCCAGGGCTAACCGGGTTTTTCCGGGGAAGCCCTGCGGACAGATTGTTGACTACATCAATATATTTGGTGCACTACAGACCGCCTTGGGGCGCTATGGTGGTGGTGGTGTCGCTGAAGATGGGCAGATTTATGATGTCCCCGAAAATGTTGGCTCTCCTGCAAACAGCAAATTGGAACTATTAAATGCGCTGACTCAGGCAGTGGTAGAACTAAAGCTGTTTCTGACGGAGCAAGAAATTAATCTGGCAGCAATTATTGCAACCCCACCTACCGACTTCAGAAAACTGCAACTATTGGATGAAGCCAGTGACAAGCTGCTGGAACCCGCGAATAAAAACACCTTTACATCCTTTGTCAGACAGATTAACCGTATTTTTAAAGCAATTCTTCCAGACAGCCGCGCCGACAGCTATGTGCAGGAACGCATTGCCATCAATGTTATCTACAAGCAGATGAGAGAAAAGTCTGGCATCAGTGTTGATGATGAAGATGTTCTGGACGTCGTGCGTCACCAGGTTAATGAGTTGCTGGATGAGTCCATTGAAACCATCAAAATTGACTCAAATCTACCTGATCCTGTGAATATTGCCGGTATTGACTTTGATGCTCTGGCCGAAATAGTCAGCAACGTGACCAGGCCCCGGGTTTCCGATGCTGAGAAATTAAAAAATCTGATCGCTCGCAAACTGACCCCCATGGTCGCCAGAAATAAAAGCCGACAGGATTTACAGCAGAAGTTTAAAGAGCTTGTGGAAGAATATAATCTTGGAGCCTATACCGCAGAAGAGTTCTTCCGCAAACTCCAGTCTTTTATCCAGACATTGAGTGATGAGGAGTCCCGTACTGTTCGGGAAGGGTTGTCTGAAGAGGAGATGGCGATTTTTGATCTGCTCAGTAAGGGTGTTCAGCTTTCTGAGAAAGATCGAAATGAAGTCAAAAAGGTAGCAAAAGATCTAACGGATAGAATGAAAGGGGTGCTGGTACTTGACTGGCGCAAGAAACAGCGCACCAAGGCCCGGGTCCGTAACTTTATCGAGGAAATGCTGGATCAGCTGCCCGAAGTTTACGATGACAATTTGTGGCCTCGGGCATGTGACGACGTATTTTTGCATATCTTCGATAAGTATCCTGGGCAGGGGGTTAGCCCTTACCACTGACAGGTGTCTTGGCTACAGGTATCCCTGTATATAAACCGTTTTTAGTGCAATGAAAAGCCAAGAAAGAAAGTGACAGCAGAGCACTCACAACTCCCAGTCAAAAAGATCTCTGATTTTTATCCCCAAAGCTTTGGCCAAGCGACTCATACTGACCAGAGTAATATTCTTTTCCCCTCGCTCGATATCGCCTATATAAGTGCGATTAAGTCCAGCCATGTGAGCTAACTCCTCTTGGGTGAGAAGCTGCTCCTGCCGTATCTCTCGTAAACGATTTCCAAACTCTTTCTGAACGGTGGTCAAACTTCGTATCCTTCTCAATGAAGAGAAAATACTGATTTGCACCATGCTTTTCGCTCTACCGTCTATAATGGGCATTTTGTATCTTTGTCGGAGAACTCCGTAGCAATGCTTCGGCGGGAGTAGCTGGATATGGGCAGAAAGACTACCACTAAAGCGTTTCGGGAGCGTGCAGTGTCGATGGTACTGGCAGGGCAGACACCGGAAAATGTGGCTGATGAGTTAGGTGTAGAGTCCCATAAAGTACGACGATGGTTTAATAATGCAATAAATAAATCTGCTTCTGTTAACCCCGGTATCTTTGGTGTTTCAATGAGCAGTACACCAATCACAAAGCCCTTGGGGGGAGATAAAAACGACATTGATCGAGAGAAGCGCAAGTTGGAGCAAGAAAATAAGCATTTAAGGGAGCTGGTACATCTGAGTACCCAATGGATTTCAGCCTATATTGCAATGCAAACTGAACACCGTACAGGTAACTAATACCAGCATGTTAATACGCCCGAATCCCAAACCGTCAGAGTCATTGGAGAGTTATATGATCCGGCTGGCGGATTTGTATGGCTATACTCCAAAACAGCTCATTGAACGGTTTCATATTATTTTAGATGAAGCTGATCAGAAACTAGCTGGAGTGCTACCAGCTCACCTCTGGCTACTTAATATTTATCATGCCAACACCTCGTCGTCATATCGTATTGAATGCTTGGAGCTACTGGCAGAGAAGATGTGTAAGGGGCGTCTTCCGATTCTCGAACTGGCAGTATCTCGGTCAAAAACCAGATATGCGTCTAACCATGGCTCTCTCATTTGGCGAGGGTTGGATATTCCCCGCTTTTTTGTTCGTAAGAACTGCATCCCTATTTGTCCCGCATGCTTTGCTGAATCAGAAAAGCCCTACGTGCCGTTTTACTGGCATCTACATGTAGTTAGAACTTGTACTCTGCATGACTGCAAACTTGTAGAGCGGTGTCCTAACTGTTCTGCGCCTCTCAACTATATGCGTACAGGAAACCTACAAAGCTGTTTCTGCGGTACTGCATACAAATCGATGCCAATAGAACCTGCACATCAAGCACTCAAAAACCTATCAGCCAAGATTCAGGAAGAAAAACTCGATTCAGCACCTTCTGTAAACCTACTTTTTGACCTTGAAGATATACATCAGCTATTCGGTGCTGTTCTATGGTTTTACACGTACGTTGCAGAGCGTGGTAGCGAAAGAACTATTTCTGATAAAAGCTTAATTGAATGCATTCATTTCTTTGATCAGTGGCCCAAAAATTTCAATAACCTCATGGAAGATAAGGTTGGAACAGCGATTATGCTTACTGACCGCCGATTTTCAGAGACTTCCTTGCAATCTGTTTTTGGAAATCTGTTAATTACAAGCAGACGACTTCCAGACAACGCGCTTTGTTTTAATCCTGTGTTGAAAGCTGTTTTTTCTTATCTGGATTACTGCATACATACCGAGGGTGAACAGTCTGAGATTGGCTATGTTTTACTAAATGGTTTTGAGGTGGCAGCAATCCTTGATGCCGATGCTGAACAGGTGGCAAGGCTTGTGGATGAAGGGAAATTACGTTCGGCAAAGAGATTGAAAAATGACGCTATATTCAATCCAAAGCATCCACTATTTCCTTTGAAAAATGTATTTAATATCTGGCTATCTCGATTTCAGTCGAGGCTTTCTAACCGTCATATTTATTTATCCAGGTGGTAGTAGTGGCTGTACTTGATGAGTTGATGAAAAAAACAGATCGTAATAAGAAAAATGAAATGCTTAAAAGGACTTTTTCTGCCGATGCTGATCTGGTTGTTATTGATGGAAGGGAGTACGAAACCCTTCTTTTTCTTATAAATCGAACTATTAAAGGGAAAAAATATTTTACGGATGAAACATCCCTGAACTTACTCAAGGATGAAGCCTGGCACAGTGATGTCCTCAAGGTTACGGAGTGGATACACACCCACAATCTTAAATGTCCTTACAGCAAAGCAGATGGATGCATTTTTTACTATGAAGAAGCATTACATCTTCGTAAAACGAAGGTGCTCGGCTACGCCAAAGACTCAAAACAAATCAACAAATGCCAGTTTATGGTTACAGAGTTTATTTATAACGGAACAGTTACCAGTTTGGTTGAGCAATTTGCTTCGTACAAAAACGGGGAAAACAACCTTGTTGATAAACTAGTTGAAGCCGGGTTTCCGAAAGAGCGCATCCCTCTATTTAAAGAAAAATGTTCAGCCGCACTGGAAGTTCGGCTACCTGACTTCGTACATAAACACTGCAAGCAGGTCCGCTTTATACAGAGGAACGGGGAATATATTGCTATCACACCTGTTGTTAAAACTGAGACTCAACAAATAGTACACAACCTAGCTAAAGAATCTGGCATTTATGGATCGACAGTTTTTCATTACCGACCTTCATCCATTGGCAGCTTTATCAGCGCTACAGGTGGAAGGGTAAGGTGTCTTAGCTATCATCCAAGCTTAGGAGATAAAGATAAAACTACAGACTATTTGTTTCGACAATGGAATTATAAACATCACCTCCTTAACGAACGTGCACTATTTAGTAAACAAACATTTAAACTGCTGTTTGAAGTTCTTGAGCATAAGACGAACTTTTCGACCTACCAAGCAGGCAAAGTCAGTAAAAGGCAGCACAACCAGCGCATGAAAAATTTAGCTGAGGATCTCTTTTCCGAAATTACATTTCTCAAAACCAAAGAGATAAAGGAATATCCAGAACTGCACAGTGCATTTGCTGGAAGTCGTGAGCGAGAAGTTATTGAGGAGAGTTTTGAACTGGAAGAAGCGGTCAATCATTTTACCCGGCAAATACACGAGTTGCTGGAAAAAAGTGAACACCATCAGATTTTGGCATATGAGCCAGTGCTTATCGACGAAGTTGGCAATGCAGTCAGGTCGTATCTTTTGAAACAAAGCCAGCCGAAGGAGACATCTGGTAACTTTGTTTATATTCATTTTGAAAGACTACAAGCTTATGGTGCCAAATTACAGAGCAACTCTTACCTGTTAGGAATACCTTCCCTTACAGCATTTTCAGGTTTTGTTCATGTTTTTTTATTGAAATTATTAGGGGTAAAAAACACAGACGCTTCATTTGCTATAGCTCTTCGTCGATTTGATAGAAGGTCGGGTCATCCATTAGCAAAGCAAATTTGCAAAAATAATGTAGTAAAAAATGATACTGTCATCGACAGTCAACATGGTGATATAGAATTTGACCTCATAATCCGACTTGATCAACCAGCCACAACCTTGGACTTCAGTGAACGCAACTTATACCGCTGCCTGCCTAACCGCCTCGCTGGCGGCATTCTGTCTTCTCCAATCGCTGGGGTCTACCAAAAGCCATCTTTAGTCAGACGCTGTAATACTTATGAGGATGAGATTGAACTTTTGGGGGGTTTTAGAAAACTTTCAAGCTGTGCACGATTTATTTCTGATATTGATCCAGAGATTAGTTATAACAGCATGCAAGAGTTAGCAGAGGTATTGAGAGATACCTACGGTGTATTTCCTGTGAATAAAGGTTTTAAATTTCTTGGAGTCCCGCAATTTCGACAAGGCAGTATTGCAGATACTCACGCATATGCTGAACCCATGACAGGGCTGGTTAAGCTGGTATCGCCTGCTTCGGTTGTCATAAACCCTGAAATAAGAAACCGAAGTTTTTGGAGAATGCAGGTTTCAAAATATTCTGTAGAACTAACTTCTGGTGAATCCAATGATAGAACTGTGTAAAAATTTATCGCAGATAAGATCCTTATTTTTTAGTCCCGCATTTTTTTATTGGGTGGATAAAAATACTCATAAGGAAATACCGCTAGAATGTAAGTCCAGAAAAATACTGGGACTCAGAGACGGCTATTCAAAAGCATATAAGAAAGATGGTAGCGTTAAAAATGGCCTTTCGCGCCAAGAGCTGTCTTATGGTAACCCTCAGAACATTGACGAGTGTATTCTATCTCCGGAAGCTGAGTATGTTATTGTCAGGTTCTCTCTTCAGGTTACTTCACATAATCAAGACCTTCATTCATGCAATGAATCTGCTGTAAGGGATGCTCTTAAAGAGTTTGCGTCTGCCTGCAAGGAAACAGGCGTATATAAAGAGCTATCGCGGAGATACCTACTCAATATATTTATGGGGCGCTGGCTCTGGATGAATCAACGTACAAAAAGTACTGAAATCAGCCTGTCAGACCTTGACGACGACCGTGTATATGTTCTTTCTGATGTACATAAAAGACGAAGAGTGAATGATCTTTCTGGCTTTGAGCAAGAGTATAAAAAGCTTACTGAGCGATTTGCTCTTGCTTTAACAGATAAATATGAGTTTTGGGATGTTGTAGTAGAAGCAAAGTTAAAACTCCGCCCTTTTGCTGAAATTTTTCCTAGCCAAACCTTTTCAGAAGCTAACAACGATAGAAGTCGCGTATACTCAACCTTCAGGTCAGGAGAAAAAGAGCAGCTAATTTTCACTTCTCATAAAATCGGGGCTGCAATTCAGATGATTGATGATTGGCATCCCGGGGCAGACTCATTGATCCGAGTGTCATCATATGGCTCTGACCGAGAGAATGCGACTGCCCACCGCCATCCAGATACTGGTTATGATGTGTACTCAATCATGCGGCAGGCTGATGAACTGGCGATTTTGATGAATAGCGGTAAAAAGATCGATACAGTTACAATGGGTAAGATCTATTATCTGGCTGCTATGATGGTTTGCGGCGGTATGCGTCAGGTTGGGGAGGAATAATAGTGCGCTACATATTCACTGTGAGTTTCTGTGATCCAACTTCAGACTTCAATATTCTAGCTGGTCGTTGTCATAAAGTGCTGCATGGTTTTCAAACTCGACATGAAATCCGTTCTATTGGAGTCTCATATAACCTTTGGGGAGATAGCACGATTGGGAGCAGAATAGCTTTTGTTTCCTCAGACAGTAACGCATTGGAAGCTTTCTTGCGTCAGGATATCTTTAAGCAAATGTCAGAAATTAAAAAATTTGCGTGCACAAAGATTTCAGCTGTTGAAGAAGGTGGTTTGGAAGCCCGATTCTGTAGAATTTATAGTCCAGATAAGCATACGAAAGCATGGTATGAAAAAGAAAACAGAAGGCGTGAAAAAAGAGGATTAGAGCCGTTAAAGGTAGTGACTTCTCAAACGAAGATCATTGGTCATTACCATGACGTCCCCATGATCAGTGTAAATAAGAAGAAAAAAGAAACTGAAGATAAAAATGACGCAATTAATATATTCAGCCTTCATATCCAAAGGAGGCTTGTGGAAGCGCCGGTCCAAGACAACTTCAGTTCTTATGGCCTTTCTGGGGGTGTTAATACTGGGACTGTTCCTGTATTTGAACGGATGAATTAGTCAGAGCTATCATTTGATAAAATTTTTTAGCGACAAAATAAGTT
>NZ_JAHHPN010000771.1:0-12058 GCF_024606325.1 Endozoicomonas sp. ONNA1 | reverse complement strand
GCAATGGAGGTATTTTATGGAAAACCTATACAAAACCGATTACACCCAATGGCTGAGCCAACAGCGTGAACTGCTGACCCAGCGACAATTTCACAAACTCGACATCGAAAATTTGTTGGAGGCGATGGGGCTACGCATGGGCGATATGGCTAATGAATTAGGCTCTCATTTGAAAATATTGCTCATACATCTACTCAATTACGATTACCAGAAACGGATTTTAAAAGATCCATGGGTGGAAGACAAAGTCCTTCATATATGGCTGTCCAGCATTAACAGAGTAGAAATTGAACACCATATAGATAAAAACCCGAGCCTGATCCCAAGAACAGAAGAAGTATTGGCCGAGGTTTACCCAAAGGCTAAAAAAGAAGCCATTAAAGAATTAAACCGTTACATAAAAATAGAAAGCAAACGGCTGAACAAGAAAAGCTTTCCGGACGAGTGTCCATGGACTTACGATCAGGTCACAGATAGCGACTGGCTGCCCGGAGATAGAGTGATGAAAAAGTGATAATTTTTGCTCGGCAGGCAGGATTCGCAAGGGCTAACGCTTTAAAACAGGTACAAAAAAAGGCCATTGAATAACAATGACCTTTATGATTGGTGCCCGGAGCCGGAGTTGGGATGGCTTTTGTTCTGGGCTTGGGTTCGATTAATGCCAATCACTGTGCCATATATCGAAAACTTCTACGGGTTTGACTACTGAAATTGAATACCCACATTTATAGTTCTTTTGTTCGGAGCCAAACCGGTACGCTTCTCCACGCTAAGTGCTCATATTCTCCTACCTTGAGTCTGCTTGTTCAACAATATAGCTACGGGACAAAAAGCAAATGGAAAAAAACGCTCTTCATACTGCCAGCTTTTCAAGATCCTCAGAAACCAACTCCAGAACTTGGTTATACTCGCCCATTTTCTGCTCGCTGTCCTGAAGATCCTGACTCAGCTGCTCGACCTGAGCGTTCAGATTCTGGGTTAATTCCGGAATAAATTGATCTTTCTCGGCAGAAAAACGGCCCAGGATTTCAGTCACACTGCCATCTACTTCCGCAGCCATCTCACTGACCAGCACACCAACAATACGCCCTTGCACCTGTCGGAGTCGGGCGATATCATTATTTTCAACTTCAGTTGAAGTAAACTGCCGGGTAACCGCTCATTTGAGAACATCTTCATAAATCACAACCTGACTGCCAGTCATTCTCCTGCAAACAACACAGGAGATAAGAAGCATGAATCAACCGACAAAACCCTTTACTCCCCCAGCCCTGAAAGACACAGGGGGCTTCAAATCAATAAATAATTAAATTAGATCATCAAGACCAACATGCCCACTATTCTCTGTTTCATCAGGAGCGCCAATTTGAACAGTTAAACCATTCTCAGGCATAAACATTAATGGTTCAATCTCTGTAAGTATTTGCCCATCTACTGTGCTCATAAAAACCCACTGAGTTGCTCTCGTAATACCTACGAAGATCAATCGCTTTCTCTCCTCTTCAGACTCATGTTTAAAAACAGAATTCACCAACCTAGGAAGAATGACGCAATCAAAAGTAAGACCTTTAGCGCTATGGTATGTAAGTAGTTTAGGATTATCAGTGGTAAAGTCTAAATCTGGCCCCAGTTTCGTTTGAGTTTCTGCTTCGATTCCTGCCGCAGTCAAAGAATTATACATCGAGCTAATCTGCGCTCGTTTTGGCAAAAGAATTGCAACACTTTCATTTTTCCTCAAACGTGTTCTTACAACGTCTGCAACATCTTTTTTCTCATTATCAACATTATCATGAATGCGAAGAACAGGCGTCTCTCTAGTTTGAGATTTGGCTCTAGTTTGTTCATAAAACAAACTTCTTTCTTTTTCATCAATTATAAAAGAGCTAGCAAGAGGTACTAAATAAGGTGAGCAGCGCAATGCATCTAGCAAATTAATTTTTGCTGTATCAAGGCCGAGGTAACATGCTATCTCCCCTTCAACAGCTCCATATGGATATATCTGCTGACGATAATCTGCACATACAGTAATATGTTCGCTAATTAATAGAAGTATTTTATATGCAGTCTCGTCCAAGTCCTGCCCTTCATCAACCATGACAAAATCAAAAACCGGCGCATCCTTATTCTGATTTAGATAATCTAGTACTCCTTTCCGAATCCCGTCATAATCTGTTTTTTTATTTTTTCTTGGAACCGTTGAACTAACACTTTTCTTATAAAAATGATATACCCAACTATCAAAAGTTGTAATGGAATCTAACGGTATACCTAGGATCGAAGCGGCCGATCTTATATATTTTGACAATACCTTTGTGAATATAAAAATACAAAACTTTTCTTTTGAAACATTGTTTATATGAGCAAGATCGTTTGCTCTGTGCAAAAGTATTTGGGTTTTACCTGAACCCGGTGGACCAATAAAAAGCAAATGACAATCGCAACTTGCATCAACCGCATTCATTTGATTCTCAGTTAGTTCTTGGCGAGGTACTAGCCAATCCATATGTAGTTCTCCTTATTTCCTGGCGATAGGACGCTGAGCGTCATCACTCGCGTGCTCATTATTATCTTTTTTCAGATTAGGCTGTATTTTTTTCAGTTCTTTGTGCAAAGTCTCATCGTTGAGTTCTTTAGCGGCCAACTTCATCCAATAAAGTGTCCACTTATCATCAACCAATTCCATTAACCAAGACTCTTTGGCTTCACTTAGGCAAGATTGCGCTTTAGCTTTTTCTCCTAACCCTCTGAATATCATGCCCTTGAGCACCATAAAAGGTGGCTCTGGGTCATACTCTGTTGCTTCATTCAATATAGATATTGCTTCTTTATATCGTTTATGACGCCGATAAAATAAAGCCATATTAAATTTTCCTGCATCTTCAAAATCAGGACTATTTATAGCTGCAATGTAGTGCTGTTCTGCTTTTTGAAAAGCATGAACTTCATCATAAAGACTGGCCAATGCATTATACCATTTACCTGTTTTGTAACTATCCACTTTCCTAATTAGAATGGAATATTGATCTATAGCTTTTTCTATTTGTCCAATTTTAATCAATTTTTTAGCAAGATTTTCACGAGCTTCTTGTTCATGTATCCCAGAAAACTGCTTAGATGATATTTTCTGCTCGAGTTGTTCAGCCTGTTCCAAATCGACATTAGGATTCTCTACATGAGACCATGGACTCTCAGGAATTAGTTCTATAACACCACCACTTTCTTCCCTTACAATCTGCATGTGCAGCAAATGATTGGAGTCCATATAATACTCTAGTTTCAAATATTCACCTTTCATGACTGGTGGTGGAATTTCACCAACTTGCCGACATAATACTTCCGAGAATTCATCAAGTAGTTCCACACTTACTCGAGCTTTTTCAACTTTTTCTGTCTTTGGTGCAGATATGTTAACACTACTCCATTGTTTCGTTGGAAGATTAGCCCCTGTTTGAATTAGTTGAAGAGGCTCCGTAGTTGTTGCAAGATAAATATTTCTATAGCAAGCATTTGTAACTAGACCACAACCATTCACATTCTGAGATAAAGATTGCAAGGCAGCGCCACGAGAAATAGCGAGCTTACTTTCATCTGCATTTTGATAACAAATTAAATCTGCATTCCTAAAGAATGATTTATATTTATCATTTAACCCAGGCAAAACTGATGAGCCACCAACACTCAAAACAAAATCAATTTCCTCTTGATTGAGATAAGCTTGTTCAAGAGCACTTCGAATAGGAGAGAAAATCGATTGAGTATGATAATACTCATTATTTGTTGTTATCAAGGCGCTTGTATCTAAAAAGTCAAAAAGCACTTTTTTCAGGTCTCCATAGCTTAGCGTTGGTTTAAAGAAAGACAATTCTTTTGTCTTTAAATTATTTAAAGGGCCAAGCCGTAGCTTAATAGTTCCTGGTTCTGACTTAAAAATATCATTATCCGAGGCGTCATTTAGCTTATCAAATATCTCTAACCGTTCAACTTCTCTAACTACTCCCTTCTTTAATTTCTCTGCAATACTAATCAATACTGGCTCTAGCATCTTCTTTTTATCTAAATAACCAATACTCTGCTCTGACATGTTATTTTGCTTAAGTAATTGAGGAATGAGAATTTTATACACAATTGCTCTATCTATATCCCCACCACCTAATCTGTGATAACGGCTAACAGATAATGGAGCAACTTCTAGTTTTGAGACAGATTTTAAAAGCACTCTGAATAAAGCAACATCACATGTGCCTCCTCCAAAATCTATCACCATTAAATTTTGTGGAGTATCGTTTATCAGTTTTATTTGATGAGAATGAAGATAGTCAATAAATGCAGCTATTGGTTCGTCCAATAGCTGTTCATCACTTACTTCGATGCCTGCTATTTGTGCAGCTGCCTTGGTTGCTCGACGCTGAGACTCTCCAAAAGATGCCGGCACGGTAATTACCGTATGCCCATTAATTGATGTTTTGGAGATAAGGTACTGTAGAATATGACTGGCAATATCCGTCGGAGATTGGAATCCTTCTTTGGCGGATGGGTACAATTGGCTGGTGCCAATTTCGTTTTGTTTCTAGGAAAAAATCTCTGTTTTTGAGTTTCCCTTTTCCAGGGCCAAAGGCTGCATAGCGCTTAGCACCTTCACCAATCATTATTTGACCATTATCAGTCACTGCAACAGCTGATGGCACCAAAGTTGATGTATGTATGCCTTGTTCTGTTTCCTGTGCTATATCCGCCTGTGTGACTTTAATATTTTCATTTTCAGAGGAATATTCAGCAGTAGCAATACAACTATTCGTAGTCCCAAGATCTATACCAATTGATCTAACCTTCCCCTTCACATGACCAAGCCCTTTAATCCATTGATAAATAGACATTTTTCGTTCCGATTATTAAAAATTAAAATACTAGTTTGAAAAGCAACATCATTCTCAGAAAACATCACCACAAGAGTTCCTTTCCCATAGGAAATTTAAGTAATCGAATACAGTAAAAGTCACTCTGAAGTTCTGAGCATTCCCAAAACTCCCTTAATGTTTTTTGGTTAATGAATCTATGACAACCATTAAATTAAAAAGTTCATTCTGAAAAGTTCTCATTTATCTAAAAGCCGCCTAAATCCGTTATCAGTAGGTCACAAGCCCTTGTAGCGTTGGGGTTCGCACTATGCGAGTCACCGAGGTTCTTGAAACCTGATCCATAAGTCTTTCAGAGAAACAAGCCCAAGGTTTGCGAGAAAAGTGTCATTCAATGCCTGTTGCACCGCAAAAGTTTTGCTCAACCGGTAATACCCTTTGCGAGTGGCTTTGATCAAAGCAACTTTGATATAAACAAAGCCTAGCTTGATCAGATTTCTATAACGGGTTTTCGGTTTAGACCACTGCTCGATAGAACAGCAACGGATGCTCCGACGTATCCATTGATCCAGTTGCGGTAAAAGGCGATAGTATTCGTTTATTCTGAAATAACCTATGCAGCCCTGAGTATATTCAGCAAGCTTCTTCGCAGGCGGTAGGCCATTGAGACTCCCCAGCTGCGGTCAGTGAGCTTAAGGATTTTCTGCCTAAAAGCAATGTCAGCTCTTCTGTGAATGGCGGATTCTTTTTCCTATGAAAGCAAAACTCAGCCAATCGACTTCACTAGCTTTAACCTTACTGGCAAGCAGGAAAACATTTTTAAAGGGCACTCCCTGCCCGGTTTTATCAATCTCCATCAGTCCGATCCACAACCTATCGAACCAACCAGTCCCTGGTCAAAGTGAAGAGAGAGGACTTTAGCTGCCCCAACTGTTCAATCATCAGATTTCTCGGAAACAACTCCTCTGGTAACTGAATACAGATCCCCAGCCCCACAACATCTATCCCTGAATACCCACAACGTTTCACGAGATCAACCACCGCATCATAGTGATCAATATCCGGTGCGCCATCGGTCATCATCAGAATCAAGCGCCTTTCGGCATTTGACTGGCAAATCTGATGCACTGCATACCACAACCCTGTGGCCATGGGAGTTGAGTCATGGCTGTCCAGAGCAGAGAGTGTTCCTGCTATTCGGAGATCGGACTCCTTGCCTGAAACTATTGGGTATACCCGGTCAGACAGAGTGCCCGGATAGGCAGAAGCAGTCACAGCAACCACTTTAATTGGCTTCAATGCCATTATCAGAGCCAGAACCGCTTCCCTTGCCAGCTCCATCCGTGGGCCCATGGACGCTGAGATATCGAGAGAAATATGAACAGTCGCATTGGTTTCTATGGATTCTGAACGTCGTTTAAAAAGACGACCATCGTCCAGAGCTATCCTGTGCAGCCGTTTACCATTGACTCTCATACCTCGCTTGCCAATGCGATCTCTGGTTAAGGTTTTCGCCTGAACCAGTCCGGCTAGCTGTGCAGCTAAACGAGCGGATTCTGACTTTACCTTCCAGAGTAAATCCTTTGCGGCCTCTCTGTTTTGATCATTTAGGAACACTTCATCGATTCCAGGTGTCGTAGTTATTGCTGACAATCTGGGTGATTGCTTATAACTCCAGCATTCAAGCTGTCCTGCCACGGATTCGTAGAGGTCTTCAGGCCAGTCAACATCAGACGACTCCAGGATTTTTTTCAGAAACAGGTCTTCAGCCTTGTCTGAAGCTTCTACGTTTGCTGAAACAGATTGATCATCATTTCCTGACAAATTCTCAGTTTTTTTGTCTTTTCCTTCCGCCGAATCGGATTCCAGATCATCACCTGACACAGAATCTGATTTATCCTCCTGATCCTGTGTATCAGAAGGCTGAGAATAGGTTTCCTGATCTACTGACGAATTTTCTGTTTTTTCCGCACTTGCCTCACCTGAATCTTCGCTTTCAGAATTTTCATGGCTGAGATTCTGAAACAACGCGATGATCTGGTCAGCCAGACTCAAAGCTTCCCTCGTGCTCTTCAAGTCAGGCACCTTGACCAAATGTTCATCAAGCGAATCCAGTAGCTGTCTGGAAAAACAGTCTTTCATCACTTCACGGGCTTTCGCTGCTTCCTGCTCCAAAGCGATCTGTCCCAGCACTTCGTAGCGCAGAATCGACAATAAAGAGTCGTTTAACACCTTCACAGCTGGATCACTCTTTTTTGGTGCACCTACACGACCTTCAGCCACTAACTGCCGGATGACTTCTGCGAGCGAAAAGCCAGCGCCGGGGTATTCCTGACTGATTGCTTTTTCGATCCGAATGTCCTCAAGCAGGTTAGTCAGCCTGTGCCGAAGAGCAGAGCCTTCATAGTCCAGATCAAAATCCGTGTAACGCACATGAGCAGCCTCATGACTCAAGAATCCCCAACAAAGGGTTTCTTGTTCACGTTGCTGCAGGTCAAAGGCTGGAATCCAGATGCACTCACCATCGGTGCACGCTTTACGACCAGAGACTTCAACCCGAACACCCATTTTTCTGCCCAATGCACTGCCAACAATTGGGAGTGCTTTGTGTAAAACAGGAGCCATATCCAAATACCTCGTATACATAAAAAAAGGGACATAGCTCCTGCCCAGGCGGGCACTATGTCCCGCTTGGGATGGCTGGCTTACACCAACCTGTTCAGAAGTAGAAAGTGGCTGTAGACACCGTTTCCTCCGGTATCACAACCCGTTGCTCTTTGAGAGGTTCTTCCTGAATCTCTATCTCATTTAATGTCGGCGACTGGGCTTGAGGCATTTCCTGTTCCTGCACCTTCACAGGTTCAAGAGCCGTCAACCCTTCCGCACAGCGCTCCATTTGCTCCACAGAACACAGCAGTAAAACCCGCTCCATCAGCTGAGTCAGCACCTCACCCTCCAATGCTCCGTTGTTAGGCAATTGCGATAACCCGGCATCCAGCCGTTGCACTATGGGCGAAATTCCGGGATCAACAAACGACAGACCGTGCAGTTTATCTCTGAGCCGAAGAATCGGATTCAGAGCTTTAGGGGTGACTTTGTTTTTCCCTTTAAAGGTTTGCTCAAACAGAGCCTGAGCATCCCGACTGATTTCTTCTCGCAGTGTGCCACCCAACTGGTTTACCTGTTGATTCAGTTTCTCCGGCTGGGGCGATGCCACTACTTTGTAAGTCGTGTAACCAAAATGAAAACGTTGACCTACATGCTGAGCATCTGGCACGGCACTTCTTATGGCTTCGGCAAAATCAGGATGGGCACTCACCCATTCCTGAATATGCTGGTCATAGCCCGTCAGAAACACCTGCTTTTCCTGGTTAAAGTCCTGCTGAACCTGATCCAGTTTCAGGCTTAAACCTGAAACATAATGATCGGGCACAGCATAACCACCCAGAAACCTTACTCCTTCTCTGCCACAGAGCCGACAGGCCTGATCTCTCAGACGATGAAATGGCTTGAGCACTTCCCGTTTACACAGTTTTTTGCTTCCCAGCGATACCACTTCATCAGACGGCAACTGACCACCTTTTCCCAGCACCAAATCCTCTGGTTTCAGACGACGGGCGCCTGACCAGATGGAGCAGTCCAGGGCAATCACAGACATTTGATCCAGAACTTTATCGACAACAGCGTGATCTGTCATGAGTCCACTCCTGAAGACCATAAGTCTCCGAATACATCATGCCCAATCCGATGAATCGCCTGTCGCTCCGCAGGTTCCACTCTGGCAGTCAGGGCTTGTTCCAGCGCATACTCAAATACTCTGGGTGCCCCCTGAAACCGGAGTGATAACCTTGCCCAGCGCACCAGTCCACGAGTGGACAAAGTGACACTGAGCTGTGATTCGCCTTCTCCGGCTCTTCCATCAGAGTCACCCGTGAACAGACGACGCACCTCGTTAGCGAGTTTCACCATCTTTTCTCTGACGACAACGGGCAGACCGGGCACCACCTGGTTGAGAATCATCAGCTCTGTGAATTCGTCAGGATAATCCACCGAAATCACACGAAACCGATCCAACCAGGCTAATGACTGTCGTAATACTCCCTGATACAAACCACTGCCATCCCCTGCTCCAGCACTGTTACCGGTGGCAACAAACCGGAATCGTGGATGCACCGGAATAATTTCTCCGCCGTTTTGCGCCAATACCAGAGGCGCACCATCAAGCAGATCATACAATCCAGCGAGTTCTGCCGGGTCGGCAACATCCATCTCATCCAGGATCAGAATATGACCGTCTTTTACCGCAATGCTGAGAGCTCCATATTGGAAGGGAGTTGATCCCTTATCCAACACTTTCTGCCCCAGCAAATCATCCAGCTCTAACCTTCCATGAACAGGCACCATCTGCACTGGCCAGTGCAACCTTGCAGCAGCCTGGGAAACCAGACTGGTTTTCCCACACCCTGTCGGACCGCACAAATACAAGCCATCACCCTCCGGATTATCCAGAAACGCCAGCAGCTTCCGCAGCCGGTCTCTGTCAAATACATAAGGCTGAACGGCCGGTACTGCCGGATGCCCACATTCCTTGTAACCTTCAAGCAGGATCAGTTGATTGGAATCCAGATCGAAGGTTTCATTCAGCTCATAAAATGCCGGTTGCAAACCAGCTGACTCAGACTGAGTATCATTTTCCATTGTTAATATCCTGCACTCTCATAAAACAAAAAAAGGGCAGATATCTCCCCCGGATGGGGAGAACAACTGCCCCACCCGGGTTAATGAAAATTGGATTCAGAAATAGAAGTTCTGTTGACTGACGGTCGGGTTTAAGATCAACCGATCATTCCCAGACACTTCAAGTTCTGACTCTCTGTCGTCCACACTCTTTGCCAACAAGGTTACCCTTACCTGTTCTCTCGCCTTGCGGCGGAAAGCATCAAGATCCGGCAACGCCAGCTGGTGTTGTTTGCACAATGCTTCCAGCGCTTTCTGATAATCTATGGAACCACTGCATTCAGTGCAGCAGATACGTAAACCATCAGACTCAGCTACCCGGAATGCTCCCATCAACTTTTGCAACTCCTGTTGCAGCCGCTTCTGTTGAGACTTCCCGGTTTCCAGCATCCCTTTCAACTCATCGAGACGATACTGACGACGGCGATAGACCATTGCCAGCTTGAGCCAATGCGCATGCTCCGTCGGACCTTCTGGCACATAAACATCCAGATTCGGATCTTTCTCTGGCTCATCACCATCTTCCACAAGTTGCCAGAAAACTTCTGCTTCCGTCCGCAATTGCTGAATCAGGTGATCGTCCCTGCTGATACAGGCTGGAAGAATCGGCCTACCTTTTCGATAAAAACAGAGCCAGGCGCGATTAGAGTCTGCAACCAACATCTGAAACTGCACTTGTGCAAATGCACGTCGATAGCCTTCCGACTGCCCCTTCAAAGTCTTCACATCCTGATAGACTTTTTCACTTGGCGCTTTCAGTTCTACCGGAATACCGTCCCTGGTCATACCGTCAAAACTGGCACGCAGCCTTGGGTTCTGTTCCCACTCCCCACAAACGGGCAAGAGAGGCGCATCGCCCAACGCTTCTTCCATCCGAATCCTTGCGTCGTCTTCATCCTCAATCCCACGTTGAACATGAGGGTTTGAAGATAAATCCGGTTCCTTCATGACTCCCGATTTCTCTGCCCCTTTCTTTTCACACCAAAGCTGCCAACGAGATTTATAAGGCGATTGCCCGAGAATCACAGCAGCATCACTGGCTGTGATACCGCAGCTTCTCCAGTCGAACCATTCCCTTGATCGTTGCTCAAGATTGACCTGCTTCATCACAAATCACCTTAAACAGACTGTTTTGCTGATTCTGCCTGCACCACATCCAGCCGGAAAAGGCAGTAATTCAGAGCATTACCATCTTTCTTAAACCGCTCCTGGGCAAACCCCTGGGCAGCGGTAAAGGCTCCTGTTCCCCTGGCTCGTTCCACAATCTGCTCAATAAACGACACAACCTGTGGTTCAAGACCATTGGGCTCAGGCACTTCATCACCAGTAATAGCTTTCGCCGGTAATAATTCCCCTGCTATCTCAGCCAGCGTATCATCCAGAACATCAGGTTCTGACGACACAAGCCCAGTTTTTTCCTTCACTTTCTTGCCCGCTGTTTGTTCCAGCTTTGACTCAGGCTCTCGCAGATCAGGCACTGCTTCACCCATCTGGTTTTCAAGCAACCGTTCTGCTTCATCCGGTTCAAATAATCCGCTGAGACCATAGGAAATCCGAATGGCCTGAATCTGAGACTTATGGCGAAGCATACGCTTAGGACAAGTCTGCCAGGGGCTGGGAAATTTCTTGCCATTCTTTATCACCGCAGGCCGGTACAGCTCATCAAGATACTCACGTACCCGAATCGCATGTTCCCGATCTTTACGGTGAACCGTGCACTCAATCCAGGGATGACAGGGTTTCATATCCTCATCGAACTGGATAAGCTCATCGGGATAACCGAATTCAATCCCATCACTTTCTGGATACGAGTTCATGATGCAAACCCAACCATCGACGGATATCACAGGCAATACTCCGCCTTTTCTGTCGGATAAAGCCCACACCTGCCGTATAAATGGGTTCAAGCCATAGCTGTCTGCCACTGCCAGCAAAGACAACATTTGCTCCCGAGTGGGAACGCTGCCGTTCTGCTGCCGAAACGCAGTTTGCGCCAAGGTATTCAGCAACTCATCTTCACGGAAGCCATAGCGTTCCGCAAAACGAGCCACCAGATCGTTGGCACTGCCACTATCATTAACGACACAAGAATGATTCATAAGAAGCTCTCTCTCACTTTCCTGAAAACAAGATGCAAGACAGAACTTCCCCGCATGACAGAGAAATTCCGCCATGCACGACGGCACGGATGCCGGAGCCAGGGCAACGCAGGAGTAGTTGCCGTGAGGGACGCACGAGACTCTGGCGAAGCCAGAAGCTCATACGACATAGGTGGATCACCGAAGTGATCAATGGACACGAAAACAGACTTTCTCTGCTAACGTCATTTGAAAATTGATGCTCTGAATGCCTGATCGCAAAGCTGACAGGCTGATTCCGGAATGTCATTTCCCTGTGACAACCACCTCACCGCTGCGCGTGTTTTATCTGCCGGATCTGCAAAACACACTGACCTGTGAGATCGTATT
>NZ_JAHHPN010000770.1:0-2644 GCF_024606325.1 Endozoicomonas sp. ONNA1 | reverse complement strand
AATCACCACTTACCAGTGAAGCAGGACAAAGGGCAGATGACTGAACACGCACCTACCGGCAAAAAGAGCGTCGAAACAAAGACAAAGCGCGGACAGGGAAAATCACGGTTTGCCCACCCGACTCTTGGCTTTGGGGTGCCTGCTACCACAGACCCCCATCATTTTCTGGTCTCTATCCCGAAAAACAATAATGGCGTGGTACTCATTTCTGAATATTTGGGTATGCAGGCGCAGGATCAAAACGCCGCCATTATGGATCGGGTGCTACTTGAGCGACGACGCTGGACTGCTGTGCGTAGTGAGGTTCAACGGGCATTCAATGTCCGTTTGAAAGAACACAAGCTGCAAACCTCAGCCTGGAAAGTGGGCGACAACATGGTTGACCGGCTCCTCGGCAAAGAACTTTGTGTACTTGCCTGGGCGATTGAGGCCATGGAGTTTGACCATATTCCCATTGCCGTCAGAAACTGGCTGGCATTAAGGCCGGAAGAACGCTGGTGGTTATACGGTATGGCAGCTATCAGTACCGGTGGTGTAAAAGATGGTAACAAAGGCTGGCGGCTCGCCCTGCGCCATGCTTTGGGCGATGTTGCCCAAAATGAACAGATTATTCAGTATCGTAAAGCCATGACTCCCAAAGCTGATCAAAATGATCCCGCCTTGAGTTTGTTTTAGCGCTGGCTTGACCGAACGTATTCAGGAACCTCATAAGCTACATGACCACAACCGAACTGAAACCCTTGGCGCTGAAAGATGCGCCAGCGTTGATTGAAGCCGTATTTCCGGCACAGAAAGTATCTTTTGAAGCGCAGCGGGAACGCAAGGCCGGTTCCGGCCAGACGCTGACGGCTCTCGGCTCTTACTGGAAAGGGCGTAAGCCGTTGATCCTTGTTCGAGCCATTGTGCTAGGCAGTCTGCTGCCCCAGACGGATGATGTGGAAAAGGATCTGGAAATCTTTGAGCTGCTGATGGGGTTCGATGATGAAGGACTGGCTCGCAGGGCTTTTATGAAAAAATCTCAAAAGCCGTATCTCTCAGTCAAGGATATCGCCTTGAGAATCACACTTGATGATCCTTGGAGTTATTTCACTTACAAGCTGAATGATGAACAGCTACCGACTGGTGAAGAAAACCATTGGACTTTTCCTCTTGATGTTGATGCTAAAGGTATTTCGATCCGCTGGCGCAGAGGGGTTACTAATGACCAAAGAGTTGCGCTGTACCATAAGGCACTGAAGACTTTTGAAAATTATGAAGAAAAGGCGTTGCTTTGCAGAAGACCGGAAGAGTTAGATCAGCAATGGCTTTATTCGCCGATTTGGCGAAGAGTCAACCAGCACCTTGATCACTTAGGTATTAATGCTTCATCACATCAAGAATTGGTAGAGCAATTAGGCATACTCCGTTATGGTCGGCGTCCCAGGGTGGGTGACACTTTCTCCGGTGGAGGTTCTCTTCCATTTGAGGCAGCACGATTGGGATGTGAAGTATACGCTTCTGATTTAAACCCCATTGCCTGCATGCTGACATGGGGGGCGATCAATATAATCGGTGCTCCTTCAACTCAGAGGTCTGAAATCGAACAGGCTCAAAAGGATTTAGCAGATGCCGTTGATCAGGAAATTACTGATTTGGGCATTGAACACTGCTCTGAAGGACATAGAGCAAAAGCATTTCTATATTGTTTGGAAGTCATCTGCCCAGAGACTGGGTGGTTAGTGCCATTAGCCACGAGCTGGATTATATCTAAAAGCCGGAGCATTGTTGCGAAGTTGGTGCCTGTCGAAGCCAAGAAATGTTTTGATATAAGAATTAACAGTCACGCCACTGCTGAAGAAATGGAAGAAGCAGAAAAGGGAACGGTAAGAAGTGGTAATGTTGTATATAAGTTACATGGTAAAGCTTATTCTACACCGATAAAAACTCTTCGTGGTGATTACAAAGACAAGGATGGACAAACAAGAAATAAGCTGCGCTTATGGGAAAAGCACGAATTTAAGCCAAGGCATGATGATATCTTTCAAGAGCGTCTCTATGCCATCCAATGGATTCATGCAGATACCCTTACCGAGCCCCATCATCATGAAACATTCTACACGCCTGTTCGTGAAGAAGACTATGACCGAGAATTACAAGTTACTCGTATTGTGGAGGATAATCTATTTCAATGGCAGAAAGATGGCTTTATTCCAGATACGCCAATAGAGACCGGTGATAAAACTGATGAACCCATAAAAACGAGGGGTTGGACACATTGGCATCACCTATTTACTCCAAGAAATTTACTTGTTGCTTCAATTGTTGCGAAACGTATAAATAAATATACTGCAACTTCATTCTGTGAACTCCTCAACTTCAACTCTAAACTGTGCCGTTGGACTACATCCCAAAAACGGATAGCCAAAGATGGTTCTGGTAAGCAAGTTGGTGGAGCAAGCGAAAACTCTACTGACGTTTTTTCTAACCAGGCACTTAATACATTCTACAACTTTGCTCACAGATCCTTGTATACATTAAAAGAGTCAATGAGTGAGACCTACCATGACAGACAGCCCTGCGTTGGAGAAGTAGCTATTTCTAGTCATAACGTTGTAGAGTTAACGGCTTGTTCTGATATCTGGATCACCGACCCCCCCCCTACGCC
>NZ_JAHHPN010000769.1:0-23388 GCF_024606325.1 Endozoicomonas sp. ONNA1 | reverse complement strand
AGCTTGATAAAGACGGTTATCTGGTCAACCTTAGTGACTGGAATCCAGAGGTCGCCGGTCAGTTGGCAGCAGAAGACCATGTTGATCTGACTGATGAACACTGGGAAATCCTTAATCTGCTCAGAGAGTATTATCAACAATTTGAACACGCTCCCAGTCAGAGACCTTTTGTGAAATACGTTGCCAACCAGCTGGGAAAAGAGAAAGGGAACAGTCTCTATCTTATGAAGTTGTTTCCGGGCAGTCCCGCCAAACTGGCTGCCAGAATTGCAGGTCTGCCCAGACCTACAAACTGTTTCTAGCAGCTTGTGTATCCCCACCGCAAAACCGGGCTGTCTGGTCGACAGCTTTCCCATAGCTTCAATTTGATTTATTCGCCTGGCTGGAAGCTTCTGAGGCACTGACATCCTGGCGATAGACATGCCAGCAACGCAGCTCCAGTCCACAATTTTTCAGGACAGATTTGATATGATCGCGAGACCTGATTGCCTTATCGTCTGACTCTTTTCCCCAGAGATAAGAATCAAAAATGTAATCCGGCGTGAATAGCCCGGGATTTAAGTCTCTTTGCCCTTGTAGTCTCTCTGTAATTGCGGAAGTCGCAGCCAGATAATGACTCCGCTGCTCAGGAAGTTTTGCCAGGAACTGGTTTAACCGGTCAATATCACCATTTTCTGCATTCATTTCTGCGGCTTTTGCCTGGCGAAGGGATTTTGTCTCATAATCGGCCTGCGAAGTGCAATTCGGAATTGCATAGTAATGTTTGGTGTACACCAGTTCCGGGGGAATATAAAGCTGGGGTGAGGATGCATACGGATCTTCGGTGGCCAGGACAAAACAACCGGGATTGTTTTTTATGAGTGTGGTGATGTAATACTCGGTTTCCCCCCGTACAATCTCTCCGGAGAGTTTTTCTTCTTCTGAAGATGTGCCGGTAAAAGAATGTAAGACGGTAAACAAAGTGGTTGCCGGTGTAGCGTCAGCAATTTCCTGAGCCGGGATTATATTGATAGGCAGTGGCTTGTTGAAGAAAACTGCATAGGAACGACTGTAAGTATTTGCGATATCCACAGGAATTACTTTAATCTGAAATTCCAGCTCATCGAGATAGTTTTGCATTAACAGAGATATTTTTGCGTTACCACAGCCAATATCAACAATGTATTTGATTTCGCTGTTTTTGTGCAAAAAATCAACCAGGAGGCTGAAGTTAAAGATTTCCAAATACTCCCTGTCTGCCTCCTGGGTTGGATCGACAAATGATTGCGAAGTATCCAGTGTCATCAGTTTCTGGTTGCCGATCTGGGCAGTTTTCGGTTCAGCCGTACCCGGTACATTGGCATGTCTCGCAGAGTAATTGCGCCGGGGATTATTATCCATATGGGCATAATCATAGAAGCGAGTTTCAGGGTAGGGTGCAGATTGAGGGTTTAAATCAGTAATGGTACGGCTTGAAAGGCTGGCGGCCTTTTGTTCCTGAATTCCATCGCCGTCGGTTTTCAATTGAGGGGCGATGTCATGTTTTTGTCTGACATGATCTGGTTTGTCATACGGAGTTTCTCTGGTACTTCCCTGTTCTGTCGTCGTAACGGGTAAATAGGCGGTGTCCATACTTCTAATCATGACGGTACTCCTTGTCGATGAGAAATCAATAAGGTCAAACATTTTATTCAGCCTGAGCTGGTAATAATCTGAGCTTACTTATTTGGACCAAAGTACAATTATTAAGTTCAATCTATAAACCGAACATTGTTTTGGGAGGCTTTATCCATAGGGTTTCTGAGCGCTAATCATCCCTGCAACAGAACCTGCCTGGTAGCTTCAATTTGAAAAATAGGGTTCTTTAATAGCTTGGCTGGTCACTTCTTAGGTCTTCATATTCCTGACGATAGACATGCCAGCAGCGCAGCTCCAATCCATTTCTTTCCGCGTCATATTTAATATCATTGAAAGATCTAAAATTCTCGATACGTGACCTTTCATGAAGATACTTCCTGAAGATGTAGTCTGGCCAACATTGATCAGGGTTTCTGAGCATTTCCGGTTGTAATTGATCTTTCAACGTGGAGATCGCAGCTTGGTAGCTATCCCGCTGTTCAGGAAGTTTTGCCAGCAACTGGTTTAACCGGTGAATATCACTGTTTTCTGCATTCATTCTTGCGGCTTTTGCCTCACGAATGGCAGTCTCTGTCGCAGTAGCCTCAGGAGTAAAGAAATTCGCGAATGCGTGATAATGTCTGGTGTACAGCAGTTCCGGGGGAATATAGCGCTGCGGTGAGGATACATAAGGGTCTTCAGTGGTCAGGACAAAGCAGCCGGGATTGTTTTTTATCAGTGCGGTCAGATAAAAGTCAGTCATTCCCTCTGTAATCTCCCTGTTCAGTCGTTTTGCAACTGAGCCTGAGCCGGTAAAAGGGTGTATAGCGGTAAACAAAGTGGTCGCCGGTGAAGCGTCAGCAATTTCCTGAGCCGGGATCAGGTTTATGGGGAGTGGCTTGGCATCGTTAGCCTCATTGGCGTAATCATTGCGCACATCCACAGGAATAACTTTGATCCTGAATCCCTGTTCATTGAGGTAGTTTTGCATTAACAGGGATAGTTTTGCGTTGTGACAGCCAATATCCACAATACATTCGATTGTGTTGTTTTTGCTTAAAAAATTAGCCAGAAAGCTGAAATTATACAAATCCAAAAAGCGCCTTTTTGTAGCCTGGGCAGGATCAACAAAGGGTTGCGAAGTATCCAGCGTCATCAGTTTCTGGTTGCCGATCCGGACAGTTTTCGGTTCAACGCCATGCGGTATATTGGCATAGGTCGCACAGTAATTGCTCCGGGGATTGTTATCCATATGGACTGGTGTATATTTGGAAGTGCCGGGATATGGCCTGGAAGGCGTCTTCAAATCAGTCACGGTACGACTCGAAAGACCGACGGTTTGTTGTTCGCGGACTCCGTTGCCGTCGGTCTTCAGATAAGGGGCGATGTCATGGCTTTGTGAGCCATCCTCAGGTTTACAAGGGGGAGTTTGTTCTGTTATGCCTTGTTCTGCCATCTGAACGTGTGAATTGGCAGTGTCCATACCTTTAAACATGATTACTCTCCATGTCTATGAGTCAGTAATAAGATCAAAAACTTTATTCAGTTTGAACTTATAAAAAGTTTGTGATTATTTACTTTGACCAAGATATTAATACTTAGTTCAATTCATAAATTGGCAGTCATATTGTCATTTTTCAGGGCGTCCTCAATCGGGCGCTTAATCCCTTTAGCAGGTTGGCTGGTCACTTCTGAGCGTGAGGCTGTTCCCGGTATCGAATAGAAGTTCCCTGAGTCAGAACTTTTTGAGTCATCAGTTGTCGTAAAAAGATAGCGTGTCTAATAAAAGCTGGCTGATGTGGGCAATATTTTCAGGAGGAAAAAAACAATGCTGCCAACAGGAGGGGCGTCATCCAATCCACTAAACCTGAAAGGTGTTGATACAACCACATCTGAAAAGCATAATCCCGTAACAGCCTCGACTAAAAGAATACCCTTTGTCCAGAGCGAGACAACTCCGCGTACGCAAAGCACTGTGCCATCTGAAGGCTTATGCACCACAAAAAGGGTAAAACTGAAACCGGCTCGCTCCATTCTTGGTCACCCTTATTACGGGCCCGAAAATAAAAAAGCACTCTTGGCATCAAATAATTCATATAATAATGTGCTGATGCAACAAATGATGATGGAGTTGACAGAACTGCAAGTCTCTTCGAAGGAGGCGCAATGTCGTCAGCACAACCTTTTGGATAATTCATCCCCGCAAGTCTTTATAAATCTGATAAAGCAGGGTGATACAAAAAGCGTAAAAGAATGCATTACCAATAACCCCCTTGCTTTAGCTGTTAAAAATAAAGAAGGTAACTCAGTCCTGCATCTGGCAGTGCTACACGGCCATGATGACTTATGCCGACTGTTAGTTAGTAGGGCACAACACCTGTTGCAGGCAACAAATAATAACGGCGAACGACCTCTGCATATCGCAGCCAAAGAGGAACAAAACCATTTTTTGAGATTTTTTCTGGATAATTGCCCCAGTTTGTCATTATTGGAAACAGAGTTGCTGGCAACAGACAAATCAGGAGCTACACCGGTACACCTGGCAGCTCAATACGGAAATAAAGCTGGTTTGATGGCCATGCTTGATTATGAAAGTATCCGGAATGTGTTTGTTGGCAATTATTTCCTTATCGGGTTGGCGATAGAAAATGGTCATACACAGTGTGCGGAAGTTATTATTAACAGTGCAAAAACTGCGGGTACTTTTTTTCAACCCTATAACCTTCTTCACTATGGGGTAGAGTGTGGCCAGTTGGATTGTGTAAAATGGCTTGTGCAAACCTATCCAGACGCTTTCACACCTGAAGAAGGTGATTTAAATGACTTGGAGCCACTAACCCGGTTAGCTATAAAACGTGGCCATGATGAAATTCTAAAATATCTTCTCGAGCAGCCGTTCGTCATAAAACAACTGACGAAAATGGGGTATGCCTCTGAATTTGAGAGTAAAGAAAATGGTGCCTGTGCAAAACTGATCAGAGATGCCCGGGAGAAAGTGAAGTTGCCTTTTTGCCCGGTGAAAAATTTCGATAAAACACTATTCCAACAGGCCTTGCAGCAGGAAGAAGATAAAATTTTCAATAAAAATACCAAGAGAGACAATTTATCGGATCAGCCCGATAACAGTTTTGCCGACAGATCATTGTCCAGCAAATATCTGCCACAAGTTAAAGCCTTGTTAAGTGGGTTGCAGGAAGTAGGCGTTTATGTACATTGTATCATTGAAGAAAATTTAGATAAAAAAGGTCAATTCATGGCTATGGGTGATACCGCAGCATCGGTTGGACTGATTAAGGCTCTTGTTGCCCTGGGCGCCAAAACTATCTATGCACAATTGTCACCTCCGGATTTCAGCGATTTCATTACACGACAAAAATTTAATCATAAAGAGCAGATAAGATACATAAAGAAACAGCGTATAGCATTATCCATGTTGGCTTACTTACTGCCGGGAATAAAGCTTAAGCCGGGCACTCAGGAAATTTATATTAAAGACACGAGAGTTATCATTTCAAGCTGTAGTCTTAGAAGGGAGAATAAAATCAATGCAGCCGTTACCCTTTCATTTTTCCGACCTGAAATGCTTTACTGGCAATTGGGATACATACAAGAATCCTACATTACTTTAAAACCCTATCGTTTTTTTTCTGAACACGAAACGATGTATTCGGATACCAAAGCATCGGTTAAAATGAATGATAAAAATAACGAATACCCTCAGTGGTCACAGCCTTGCAATTTTTCGAGATCTACTTTCATCGATAAATCTCCCACAACTTCCATTTACGACAAGGATGCAATGCCTGATTGTAATATCATCCCTTTGCATCTACCGGCAAACTCCATTATCCCCAGCGATGATCTGCAACCACAGGGAACGGAAATATCCACTGAATCCGTCGATAGCCATCAAGCAACATTAATCTCTGCGATTGATGAGCTTTGTGATTTATCTACCAACGGGAAAATACAAACTGCGGTAGTTTATGGTTTGCATACTGTTCCGCGGCAGTATAAAAAAACGATACTAACCAATTGGCTTAGTGCTATTAAAATGAATCAGGATCAGCTGGCGGATGCTCTCCCAGTGGTGGTGACCACCACGGTCAGCGCTTTCAGGGATAAAGATAGAGAGGGAGATGAATATATGGATGAAAGTGGAACGAGTTCGTTAAAAGAAATCGCGAGCACCACAGGCTTTACACTGATTGACTTTCGGGATCAGCAGGACTGGGCCTCTTTGAGGGCCACGGTCAAGAGCCAATGGTTACTGTGTCTTATGCCCAGTTTGCCACGGCAAAGTTTCAATAAACTGGTGCAAAGCTCCCGGTTCCCGGTGTTAAGTGAAGGCGCCAATCTGACCTCGACCCTGTTGCAAAATGGCCAGGCCCATCTTTCTCTCCTTCCCTATGGAAATACGCCAGTGGCTCAGGACATGGGAGTGCCACTGGAGGCTTTAAAAGCCCTGGCCTTTTCCTGCAAGCTGCAGATGGAAAGAAAGGGTGCCGAGAATGAAGTCCTTAAAACATTGTCAAACTTTGTCAGGAAAGGCCGCTATGCAGAGGCACTCTCTTATATTGACAAGATAAGGACCGAAGGCTTTGAAAATGGAGCATTGAGTTTTGTATGGGCAGACCCTCAACCATCGCCTTTGCATTTGAGGCCAGTCACCATTATGAGCCTGTTACATAAGGCAGAAAAACTGGGTGGTATTGAGAAAAAGGCGTTGCTCGCAGCGCTTGACCCTTCCGATCAAGCCCTGACTGATTACATTAATAGCTGCCTGGACAAGAACTCAATAACAAATCATCATTTCAGGCTGCAGCAAATGCATGTCAATAAGCCTTTCAATAATAAGGTGCTGGCAGCGCTGCTGCAATTTGGACGCTATAAAAAACTGCTGCCATGAAGGTAATCCTGTACTTGAGGTAGTGGTTAAAACAGTAATAACTGATAGTGTCAGGGAACCTGCAAATCACTACCCGTCTGTTACGCAGTGCGGTCGCGGCATTCGTAAACCGTGCTGCCAGTTAACTTCTATTTAAAAATCAGGGCTCTTTAGTCTGGCCATTAACTTCTGAGGTATTGATACCCTGTCGATAGACATGCCAGCAATGCATCTCCAAGTCATTCCTTAATACTTCATTTTGGATGCCTTCGAAAAAATCGACATTTGCCTTGAATAATGTTTCATCCATATAGATCTTGGAGATGATATCTGGCCAGAATTCTTCTGGCTTTTCTAGAATGGGTTCTTTTAAACAATCTGTAATTCGAGAGATTGAAGCCAGATAACGGTCCCGCTGTTCGGGAAGTTTCGCCAGCAATTGGTTTAGCCGATGAATATTACCGTTTTCTGCGTTCATTTCTGTGGCTTTTGCCCGGCGGAGGGCCCTTGTCTCAAATTCCTTCGGGAAATGGCTATTCGCGATAGCATGGTAATGTTTGGTGTACACCAATTCCAGGGGTATGTAACGCTGGGGTGAGGATATATACGCATCTTCGGTGGCCAGAACAAAACAGCCGGGATTATTTTTTATCAGTGTGGTGATGTAATAGTCAGTTTTCCCCTGCGTGATCTCCCTGCTCAGTTGTTCTGCCTCTTCCCCCTCATCGGTAAAAGGATGTATGGCGGTAAACAGGGTAGTTGCCGGTGTAGCACCAGCAATTTCCTGGGCCGGGATTAAGTTGAAGGGGATTGCTTTAATGCCATAATGTTCAGCTTCTGCACGACAATCGTTGACATCGACAGGAATGACTTTGATCTGGAATCCAAGCTCCTTGAGGTGATTTTGCATTAACAAGGATACTTCTACGTCACCGCAGCCAATATCAACAATGTATTTGATTGCGCTATTTTTGCGTAAAAAGTCAGTCAGAAAGCTGAAGTTATGCAATTCCAAAGTCGAACTGTCTGCCGCCAGAGTGGGATCAACGAATGGTTGCGAAGGGTCCAGTGTCATCAATTCCTGATTACCAATGCGGACCGTTTCCGGTGTAAACTCATCCGATAGATGGGCATAGGTAGCACAGTAATTGCCAATGGAACTATTATCCACAATGGCTTTTTTCGCTTCGGATGAACCGTAATACGGCGTTCTGGAAGGCGTCTTTAAATCAGTAATGGTCCGGCTTGAAAGATCGACGGTTTGTTGTTCGTGGAAGCTGTCGGTTTTCAGATAAGAAGTGATGTCATGTTTTTGCGTAATATCATCAGGTTTACCAGGGGGAGTTTCTTTAGTGTCGCCCTGAAGTGTCGTTGGAACGACAGAGTTGAGAGTGTCCATACCGTTAATCATGACTTTTCTCCTTGTCTATGAAGATGCAATAAAATTAAAAACTTTTATTCAGCCTGAACTGATTAAAGTCTGTGCTTAATTTTTAGACTAAAGTGCCATTCATTAGTTCAATCCATGCTTCCATAAGGGGCAGCCACAAAATTTCAGCAATTCGTAACCACGCCGCGACCCACAGAGCCTGAAACCGTGGGAACCGGAGTTTTGCAACAGCTCTCCAGCCTGGTAGCTATTCAAATACAAAAAAGAACTTGTATCCGTTTACTAAAAACGAATAATATTCGGCTTTATTTTCAAGTGTTAGTGTCCTTTATGTCCAGACAGCAGAAACGTAATCAGAGAGAGGCCGAAATCGTTGCTGCCACACTCCTCCTGATGAAAGAGAAAAGCTTCCTTGATCTGCGAATGTCCGATGTTGCCAAAGCAGCAGAATGTTCCATGGGAGCCATCTATTCTCATTTCTCCAGTAAAGAGGATCTCCTTCTGGGGTGCGCCTGTTTTCTGGCCCGGCAAAAAATTCAGGTGCTTCAACGTGTTCTGGGTGCAGATCTGACTTCAATTGAAAAGATGGTCATGATGTCTCTCTGCATGTGGCAGGTGAATCAGGAAAATCCGGAGCACTTTGCACTCGGTCAGCTGGCCATGAATCCAAGCGTCTGGCAAAGAGCCTCGACCAATCGCAGTAATGCCATGAATGAGTTGGGAGACTACATTGACAATCTCCTCAAGACTCTGGTTCGGCAGACACTGGTTGAGAATGGTTATGAAGAAGTGTCTGAGACCTTGGTCGCCGAGTTGTTGATGGGGCTCTGGGGGTTGTCCAGTGGTCTTTATCAAATTAAGGAGTCAGGTTTTGGCGTGTTCAATGCGGACTTTCGAGAAGACGACGGAGTCAATCTGCACCTGGCAAATATTGAACGCTACCTGGCAGGCTGGAACCTTCATGCTAGCGTTCCCAGATCACGACTTATTGAACTGGTAGACGTTGTGGGTGCCTATACAGCCCTTGAAGCAGTCTGCTGAAAGTTTTACGTTAAACACAGTTTGGTTGGCAATTGTGGCATTTGAAGGTGGCGCAGAGTGTTGTTCTTTGCCCATGGCTGTTTATATTAATCCCCTCAGGCAGGGGATTTTTTACACTATTTTGCGAATGATATTCGGGGTTTGGATGCCCTGTGTCTGAGAGGGAGAAAGATAATGAAACCGCTTTTCAGCCTGCCCAAAAGCAAGGCTTTGTTCAATAGCAACAAGTTGGGGCATTCTCCGGCTTTTGTAGGCTTGGTCGCTGCGATTCTGGTGCTTACGGGTTGCTCGCAGCCACAGGAAGAGCAAAAAGAGCTGGTTCGTCCTGTGAAGCTGTTCAAAGTGGAAGATTCCAATGCCGGGAACTTACGGCAGTTCCCGGCCAAGGTTTACGCCAGCAGGGAAGCCGAGATTTCTTTTCGTATTCCCGGTGAGCTGGTGGAGTTTCCGGTCAAACAGGCTGAAGTGGTAAAGAAAGGGCAGTTACTGGCCAGGCTGGATGACCGTGATATTCGCAATGAGCTGGCTGCCCGACAGGCAGATTTTGATCTGGCAGAAACGGAAAATAAGCGGATTAAATCACTGTATCAGAAAAAAGTGGTCTCCCGGTCCGAGCTGGATAATTCCAACGCCAAACTGAAGTCCGCAGGAGCAGCTCTGGAACTGGCCATCGATAAATTGAAGTACTCTGTGCTGAAAGCGCCGTTTGGTGGCCGGGTTGCCCAGACTCTGGTAGAGAACTACCAGTTTGTTCAGGCGCAGCAAACCACTCTTATTCTGGAGGGCAGCAATACCCTTGATGTCAGTATTCAGGTTCCGGAAAGTATTGTCGCCAATGTCCGGGAAGAGGATGTGGATTTCAGCTATCAACCGGTGGTCACTTTTGCCGGAAGACCCGGTACTGAATATAAGGTCAGTTACAAAGAGCACGCTACGAGGGTAAGCCCCGGTACCCAGTCTTACGAGGCGGTTTTCACCATGCCCATTCCTGAGGACTTAACGGTATATCCGGGGATGGGGGCAACCCTGACGATGGATTTAGCAAAAATTTCACCAGCAACCAACGGCGGTGAGCACTTTGTTGTGCCTGTGTCTGCGGTGTTGAAAGACAATGTGACCGGCAAGGAGCAGGTGTGGGTATACGATGAGCAGAATAATACAGTGAAGCCGGTTGCAGTGACGTTAGGTACTCTTCTCCAGTCGGGTATTGAAGTCACTTCAGGGCTCAGTGAAGGTGTGCAAATCGTTTCAGCGGGCCTTAATCGTCTGCGTCCTGGCATGACCGTCAAGCCACTGCTGCGCGAGCGGGGGCTGTAAACATGAATATCGCGGAGTATTCGATTCGAAACAAAGTCATCAGCTGGATGTTTGTGGTTCTGCTGTTGATCGGCGGTACGATATCGTTCTTTGGTCTGGGGAAATTGGAGTTTCCGGAGTTTCCGATTCCTCAGGCGATGGTCAATACAGCTTACCCGGGGGCTTCACCCCAGCAGGTCGAAGAGGAGGTGACTTTGCCTCTGGAACGGGCCATTCTGGAACTGGAATATATAAAGAATATCGATTCCGTCTCCAGCGCGGGTCTTTCCCAGATCATGATAGAGCTCAAAGATGAGTTCTCTGCCAGCGACCAGCCACAAATATGGGATGAGCTTCGCAGTAAGGTTAATGATACCCAGTCCTCTATGCCTCCCGGTGTGCTGCCTTCCATCGTTAATGATAACTTCAGTGATGTCTTTGGCATCATGCTGAACATCAGTAGTCGTGATTTTAATTATCGTGAGCTGGAAAGTTATGGCGACTTTCTTCAGCGCGAACTTTCTCTGGTGGATGGCGTCAAGAAAGTCAGCCTGGCGGGTACGGTCGACGAACAGGTGGTTATTGAAATCTCTCAGCCCAAATCGGCCGCCCTGGGGGTCGATCCGGCCTATATCTACGGTCTGATCAAGAATCAGAATGTTGTATCCAATGCAGGTAACATGTTTATTGATGGCTTTTCGGTGCGTATTCATCCCACGGGAGAGTTCAGGGATATTAGTGAGCTGAAACAGTTGCTGATCAGCGCACCAGGCACCACTGAGCTTATTTATCTGGGTGATATTGCAGACATTCACACTGCATTTGATGACACGCCCCAAAATCTCTATCGAAGTAACGCTGAGAAAGCGATTTCCCTCGGTATATCTTTCGCCAAGGGCGTGAATGTAGTGGACGTCGGGGAGGCCGTTAATGCCCGTCTGGCCGAACTGGAGTCAAGCCGTCCAATAGGGATCGACGTTACCTTTGTTTATGACCAGCCTGAAGTAGTCAGGGCTTCAGTGAATGGCTTTCTGGTCAGCCTCGCTGAAGCCATTGCCATTGTCATTGTCGTCTTGCTGTTTGCCATGGGGCTGCGTTCAGGCCTGCTAATGGGCGGTATTCTGTTGCTGACTATTCTGGGTACTTTCATCGGTATGAACGTGCTGGGCGTCGATTTGCAGCTCATTTCACTGGGCGCATTAATCATTGCCCTGGGGATGCTGGTGGATAATGCCATTGTGGTCACCGAAGGCGTTCTGGTGGGTTTACACAGAGGGCTTTCCCGAATGGAAGCCATCAGGCAGGTGGTGATTCAGAATCAGTGGCCTTTGTTGGGCGCTACAGTGATTGCTATTATCGCCTTCGCACCTATCGGCCTGTCGCCTGATACCACCGGTGATTTCATGGTATCCCTGTTTCAGGTGCTCCTACTCTCCCTGATGATCAGCTGGGTTCTGGCAATCACGTTGACACCTTTCTTCTGTCATATGGTGTTTAAGGAACCCTCTGAGGCTATGGTGGGCAGTGAAACCGATCCCTATAAAGGAGCCCTGTTCTCTTTCTACCGCTGGTTTCTGGGCAAAGCCCTGAAGCACAGAATTACAGCTCTGCTACTCACAGTGGCTGCTTTGGCAATGGCTGTTATCGGATTCGGTTATGTTAAACAGTCATTCTTTCCACCCTCTAATACGCCGATCTTTTTTGTTGATGTCTGGATGCAGGAAGGTAGTGATATTCGCGCTACTGAAAAAGCCATCAAGCAGCTTGAGCAGGATGTTCTGGGTTACGAGGGCGTGGAAAATGTTACTTCGGTGATGGGCAGGGGAGCCCAGCGTTTTATTCTGACCTATGCTCCGGAAAAGAGTTATAGCAGCTACGGCCAGCTGATTATCGAGGTGGACAAAAGAGATCGGATGAAAGCGCTGATTGGCCCTATGGAAAAGACTATCAACGCCAAATACCCGGACATTGAATTCAAATTCAAGCTGTTGCAAAACGGTCCTGCACCTGCCGCAAACATTGAGGCAAGGTTCTATGGCTCAGATCCCGGGGTACTCCGGAAACTGGGGGCCAAAGCCATGGCCATCATGGAGGAAGAGCCTTCCGCTGTGGACGTCAGACAGTCCTGGAGAGAGCAGGTCACTATTGCCCGCCCCCAGTTTGACGAAGCCGCAGGCCGCAGAAGCGGTATTTCAAAACAGGCGCTGGATGAGGCCTTGCTGGTGAACTTTACCGGCAAGCAGGTCGGTGTTTACCGGGATGGCAGTCATTTGTTGCCGATCATAGCCAGAGCCCCGGAGGAAGAACGTCTGAACGCCAATACGCTGACCGATCTTCAGGTGTGGAGTCAGGAGCGAAGTGCGTTTGTGCCGGTGGCACAGGTGGTGAGCAGCTTCGAATCGGCCACAGAAAATCCGCTGATTGTGCGTCGCAACCTGAAGCGTGTTCTGACCGTGATGGCAGACGCAAGACCCTTCAGTGATGACACGCCCGAATCGGTTCGATTGAAGCTCAAGGATAAAATTGAGTCCATCACCCTGCCAGAAGGTTACACATTGGAATGGGGAGGTGAGTTCGAAATGTCCAGTGACGCCCAAAGCAGTATCTTTAAGTCATTGCCAATGGGTTACCTGATGATGTTTATTATTACGGTTTTCCTGTTCAGTACGATCCGACAGCCACTGGCTATCTGGTTTACCGTGCCTCTGGGCGTCATCGGTGTGTCTGCGGGCTTGCTGTTACTGAATATGCCTTTCACTTTCACAGCGCTGCTTGGTTTACTGAGTCTTTCAGGTATGTTGATCAAGAATGGCATTGTACTGGTGGAACAAATCAACATTGAAGAAAAGAAAACCGGCAATCTTGCCAAGTCCATTGTTGATGCTTCTGTCAGCAGGGTGCGTCCGGTTTGTATGGCGGCATTGACGACCATGCTGGGTATGATACCGTTGGTGTTTGATGCGTTCTTCAGCTCAATGGCGGTAACCATTATCTTTGGCCTGGGCTTTGCGACCGTTCTGACACTGATCGTACTGCCTGTCACCTATTCACTGCTTTACAAGGTTCGATACGGCTGATCGAGGCACCGGGACTTGATAAAAAGAGCCGTGACTGTAATAAGCGCGGCTCTTTTTTTTGAGTGAAATGTTTAGTTTCGGGTTATGGCCGACTCGTGAATGCTCTTGTCATTTCTGAGGGCGTGAAAATAAAGGTTGTTAAATACCTCTGGGTAATCCACACCGGCAAATTCCAGAATTTCAGCGAGCTGTCGTGCAGTGTAACCCTGACTCAGTAAAGTGCTTACGCTCTCCTGAAAATCTTCCCTGGATGTAATGAATGCACGGTAGTAGGGACGACTGGACACATCGATTAATCCGTGCGCATAAGATGGAATCAATTTCAGCATGGCGCTTTGCAGCAGGTTGGGGTCAATCAACTTGCTGGATTCAACTCGGGTCAGGGATTCAGCCTGATGACAAGAGCGACGTTTGGCGGGGTTACTGGAGGGTTGAGGTGTCATTCTCTTGCAGGCCGTAATCTTCTGTTCCAGCTTGGGCATGATTTCGGTGGACTCCAGAAAAGGAGTGATTTGGCCTGACAGGCTTTTCTGACTCCACTCGGCCAGTTTGTCCTGCATACCACTTTTAATACCCAGGAGTGTCTCGGGTCCAAAGCCTTCACGCCCCAGTCTCATCATCCATTGTGCCAACAGAGTCTCGTTTATTTTCTCAACAGTGTGACCCGGCTCTGCCAGCATCTCTTTCAGATAAGTAAGGTAGAGGCTTCTGATTTGAAAGCGATAGCCTTCCGTCACCATCCCACTGGGGCTGCTCAAATAAGCGTCAGCCATCATGCCGTATCGCACTGCAACAGAAACCAGTGGCATGGGAGACTGGTCAGTGAGGTCGGGTTGAATGGCCGACTCAACAGACTGTTCAGCCTTTATGGGTTCAACCGGTTTCAGAGGCTTTTGGTTGGCTTGTATGACAGGAGACAGAAGTAGAAACAGTGGGAATAGATAATTTTTATTCATCAGGTCATCCAGTGATCAGTTGCAGAGTAGCGCTAGATTTGTATCGGCAGAAATGAACATGGATGAGGTTTCTGGAAGTGGTTTTTGTTTTATTGTTTTTTGTGCAAAAAATGAACGAACAATCCTCTGTTTGGTCTACGCTATATCCGGGTTTTATAGAGTATTCAGATTAAATGATGTTGTTAAAAAATTACCATCGAATCGCCGGGATATCACTACTGGCATTGACGCTGCTGCAGGTAGGCTGCGCAGGCAGGGATGCATACCCGGTTGCTGTGCGACAGTACGGGGATATCAATCGCTCCTGTGCGGCTCTGGAAAGTGAAATAGTTTTCATCGAGGAGGAAATAAGAAGGTTGATTCCCAAAACATACAAAACCGGTAAAAACGTAGCGTTGGGTATAGCCGGAGCGTTTGTTTTGGTGCCCTGGTTCTTTATGGACCTCAGTCAGGCAGAGCAAATTGAAATTGATGCTTTGCGTCAGCGATACAATTACCTGCTAAGTCTGGTTCAGGAGAAAAACTGTTCCAACTCCTCAAGGGTACCTATTCCTGAGATAAGCAATTCCGGTGCAAGCCAGCAATAGTTACCTCAGTAAAAATTGCAAATGAAGGTGCAACAAGCGATGAGTCTCCGGGAGTCAGAAAAGTGTCCATCAATCCGATGGAATGACAGAAGGAAATGATGAAGACAATCCGGAGAAAAAATACCCCGGAATTATGAACAGGGATGCTCTAAAGGACTTCCCTGATCCTTTCGATCGAAGCTGTATATATTTTCCTTCAATTTCGCTGAATCAATCAGGCACTGTTTTTCGGAGGGCTTGGTTTGCGGGGTTTTCCGCCAGACTTACCACCACTGCGTTCGGTAGCAAAGCTGACTCGCAAGGGTCTGCCATTTAATTCTTTACCATCCATAGTTAAAGCGGAATTAGCGCTATCACTCTCGGCAAAAGTAATAAAGGCAAAACCTCGGGAGCGGCCCGTTTCCCTGTCGGTTATGACGCGAATTTCATCGATCTCACCGAATTGCTCGAAGGCTTGCTGAAGGTCACTTTCATCACTGCTGAAAGGAAGGTTACCTATAAACAGTTTATTCTGTTGCATGGTAAATAGGTCTCCAAGTATTGATTACCTTGAAACATTTTTATCTCTCTTTTTATTTTGAAGGGAGAGGAAAAACGGTTTCTGTGCTCAAGGCTTTCGGAATCATTTCCTGAATAGGGTCGTTCTGGTGAACCAATCACTCACCGGGTCCGGACAGTCCATAACTGGATATAGTGAGTATCTTTAATACCGTGGCCTGTCTGTTAAGCCACTCATCCAGATTATAACTTCATTGCTCTATGTCAAGCATGAAGTTGAAGCAGGTCACGATTGTGTTATCTTCCACGGAAGCCGGCACAAGAACGGAGACCAAGAGCGTCAAGAGAAGACCACTGAGCAGTGGTTTGTTACTGAATCGGGATTTTTCGGGGCTCGTATTGATGAAAAAACTGGTGCTAAATGGATCAGCCAGGAATCGGGGGCGCATTCATGGCGAGCAGATGCGTGAAGAAATCAGCGAAGTGCTGGATTACTACCGGTCACGTTTTCTTAAAGACAGGGAAAGATTGCAGTCTCATCTTGATCTGCTGATGCAGAAGGTTCTGTCATTCCGGCCTCATTACAAAGAGGAAATGGATGCCATTGCAGAGGCCGCAGGCGTTGAGCCTTTTTGGATCTATTGCATGAATGCCCGCAGTGAGCTGATGTCCTCTCCCATCGAGTGTTCTTCTGTGGCATTCCCCGGGCAGGGGCTGATAGGGCAGAACTGGGACTGGGCTGAAGCACTGGCAGGCCACCTGGCTCTGGCGGATATTGAACTCGAAAACGGTCACCGATTGTTGACCATGACTGAGCCGGGCATGCTGGCCAAAATTGGAATGAACTCTGCGGGGTTGGGTGTCTGTCTGAATATTCTGCCCGCCACTCAAAAACTGACCGGCTTACCTGTTCACATTTTACTAAGGGCGTTGCTGGAATCTCAAAGTCTTCAGGAAGCCCGTTCCCTGATCCGGACGAACGGGGCAGGCAAAGCCAGTCACATCATTGTAGCGGACAAAAATGAAACGATAGCGGTGGAGTTGGCACCTGATGAGCCCTGGTTCCAATCTACGGAACAGGATACTTATCTGCATACCAATCATTACTTTCAGTCAGGTCAGGCTCAACCGACGTCATCAAAGCCTTGCACTGAGACCCGACTCAAAAGACTGCAGGATGAATTACTGTATAATCCTGAACTGAATCTTAAGACTATGAGGCAACTGCTTGATAATAATGAAAAACCTTTCCCGGTTTTGAGGCCCTACAGCTATCACGAACTGACCGGGAATGCAGGCACTCTGGTGACCCTGATGATGGACCTTGGTAAACGACAAATGTTGTTGAGAGAGGGGCATGACCCCGAGCAGGGGTTTGAGAGCTATTGTTTTGGTAGTCTCAATGCTGGGATCATGTGTGAGTAGCATGGTATGTTGAACTAACCATGAGTTGCTCTTTGCAAAGAGCAGATATTGATGAGACTGTCAGGAGATTAAACGGGAGTCTAATGTCCGAAACGATCACCAAGAAGCGCAAGCGAGCCGCCAAAGAAAAGACGGTGCCCAGAGCCATAACAGGTATCCGTGATTCGGGTTCTGGCGAAGAGGTTGCCCAAGCCAGTGCTCTGGTATTGAGATTCAGGGAAGCGGGAATGTTATTCCTGCTGGTGCTGGCTGCCTTTACTGCATTAGCGCTGTTTTCGTACAGCCCTACTGATCCCGGCTGGAGTTATGTCGGGTATGAAGGAGAAGTGGCAAACAGCACAGGCAAAGCGGGAGCCTGGTTCAGTGATGTCTTGTTTTCCCTGTTCGGTGTTTTCGCCTGGTGGATACCGGTTCTGCTGGTCATTAAAACGGTGCTGGTTTTCCGGTATCGATACAGTGCCTGGCACTGGCAGCCCGGCTGGTTTGTCATGCGCTCACTGGGTTTGCTGCTGGCTCTGGCGACAGGGGCAGCATTAGCCGCTATTCATCTGGAAGGAGCGGGTGAGAGCCTGCCTGCCCGGAGTGGTGGTATTCTGGGTCGAATGATCATGGAACAGTCACTGCCTGTTTTTAATCTGATCGGCAGTACATTGATTTTGCTGGCTATTTTTCTGGTGGGATTCACTCTGTATACCCATCTGTCATGGTTTCAGGTGCTGGATGCTACCGGTCGGTTGTTAAAGATAGCATTTGCCAAATTGGGCAAGGGTATTTTCGGATTGGCAGAAGTCGTCAAGTCTCGTATCGCCAGATGGAAAGAGCAGCGCGAACTGGATCGTGAGGCTTTTCAGGGGGCAGCACAGCCCAAACCTGCTCAGGAGCCTGCCGACGTTTCCCCCGGAGAGCGCCAGGAGCCTGTGTTGGTTCTCCCGGCCCCGAAGTCAGAGGAACAAGTCGGCAAAATGGCCGTGGCCCGGAATATCGCTGCAGCCGATGAAATGGCCTTCGCTGTCGGAGAGAACGTCGTTGAAATTCCACCGGAAGGTGAACTTCCCGGAGTGGGCTTACTCGACAAAATCCAGGATCATGGCAACGGCGTTAAACAGGAAGAGCTGGATATTGTCTCCCGGCTGTTGGAAGCCAAGCTGGCAGACTTTGCTGTCAAAGCTGAAGTGGTGGCTGTGCATCCGGGCCCGGTGATTACCCGCTATGAGATTCAGCCTGCGCCGGGTGTTAAGGCCAGTAAGATTTCCAATTTGGCAAGGGATCTTGCCCGTTCTTTGGCTGTGGTCAGTGTCCGGGTCGTTGAAGTGATTCCCGGCAAGTCAGTGATGGGCATCGAAATCCCGAACGACGACCGGGAAACCGTATTCTTTGCCGAGTTGATTGCTTCCAGAGCTTATGAAAAAGCAGCATCGCCACTCAGTCTGGCGCTTGGACATGATATTGCCGGTCAGCCGGTGGTGGTGGATCTGGCAAAAATGCCGCACTTGCTGGTGGCGGGTACCACCGGTTCAGGTAAGTCGGTTGGCGTTAATGCCATGCTGCTCTCCATGCTGTTCAAGTCAGGGCCGGAAGACGTTCGTCTTATTATGATTGACCCAAAAATGCTGGAACTGTCGATTTACGACGGTATTCCTCATTTGCTTTCTCCCGTCGTGACCGACATGAAAGAAGCCGCCAATGCCCTGCGCTGGTGTGTGGCGGAAATGGAGCGTCGCTATAAGCTGATGGCGGCCCTGGGGGTAAGAAATATTGCTGGCTATAACAAAAAGGTCAAAGAAGCGAAGGCCGCCGGTAAACCTCTTCGTGATCCATTCTATGAAGCCATGACCCTCGGTGATCTGGCCCCTGAGCTTGAAGCGCTGCCTTTTATTGTGGTGGTGGTGGATGAATTTGCCGACATGATGATGATTGTCGGGAAGAAGGTGGAAGAGCTGATCGCCCGGATTGCCCAGAAAGCCCGTGCTGCGGGTATCCATCTGATACTGGCAACTCAGCGTCCCTCGGTGGATGTCATTACGGGCCTGATCAAGGCTAACGTTCCGACTCGCATTAGTTTCCAGGTGTCCAGTAAAATTGACTCCCGCACCATCATTGATCAGGGCGGGGCAGAGCAATTGCTGGGTCATGGCGACATGCTCTACCTGCCGCCGGGCACCAGTGTTCCTATTCGTATTCATGGTGCTTTTGTCAGCGATGATGAAGTGCACAGAGTGGTAGCCGATTGGAAGAAACGGGGCCAGCCTGATTATGTGGATGCTGTTCTCAGTGGCGCAGAGACGGCTTCTGACGGCAATGCTATCAGTGGTGGGCTGGACGAAGATTCAGAGCAGGATGCCCTCTATGATGAAGCTGTTGCTTTTGTGACTGAAAGCCGCAGGGCATCAATTTCGTCAGTGCAGCGTAAATTAAAGATCGGTTACAACCGTGCTGCCCGTATCATAGAGACGATGGAAGTAGCCGGCGTGGTAAGCCCGGCAGGTCATAATGGTAATCGTGAGGTGATCGCACCACCTCCCGTGAAGGGTTAATGTTGAGTGTTTAAGAAAGTTTTTCAAGTAACTGTAATTACAGCTGTTTTCAGTGTCTCGTTGCAGGTGATGGCCGTCCCGCCGGGTAATGCTCCGGCAACTACCCTGACGGCTCAATCAGTGAAGACAGTGGATGTCAGCAAAGGTCTGAACGACGAGAAAGCCTCTCAGTCTCTGGCAGAAAAGCTGGAGTCCCTGAAAAGTCTGAGCGCTCATTTCCGGCAGGAAGCCGTCTCTTCCGATGGTCGTACCCAGACAGAATCCGGTGAGATGCAGATGAAACGCCCTGATCTTTTTCGCTGGGTAACCAGGGAACCTTTTGAACAGGAAATCGTTGCCCACGGCAACAGAGTGTGGATGGTCGATCGTGAACTCCAGCAAGTGATCATCCAGAAGCAGGATGCGCGCATGGCGAATACGCCAGCCAAACTGCTGACAGGGAATGCCCGTGAGCTGCTGAAACAGTACAACGTTTCTGTCTACAGCAAGGGCCGGAATGAGCAATACACCCTGACACCCAAAGAGGAGTCAGATCTGTTTGAAAAGCTGGATATTGATTTTCGCCAGGGGACGCTGGTCTCCATTGCATTGTCAGATTCTCTGGGTGGCAAGCGCAGGATTCAGTTCTCCAAGGTCAAAGAAAACACACAGTTGAATGACAACTTGTTTGAGGTAAGCCCTCCCAAAGGCTTTGATGTGATTGATGAGACTCGGGGTTAACGGTGTATTCTGCTGGTTTGTTTGATGACGAGTCATCCCGATATGAGCCACTTGCCGCACGCATGAGGCCTCGCAACCTGAGCGAATACCTGGGTCAGGAGCACATTCTGGCCAGGGGCAAGCCTCTGCGTGAAGCCCTGGAGCAGGGTGCTATTCACTCCATGATTTTCTGGGGCCCTCCCGGGGTTGGAAAAACCACTCTGGCCCGGTTGGTGGCCGGTGTCTGCGACGCCCACTTTGAAACGCTTTCAGCAGTGCTCTCCGGTGTCAAAGACATTCGGGCTGCGGTAGCCAGAGCCCGGGATGAGCAGATGGCCCGTCAGCGGAAAACCATTCTGTTTGTGGATGAGGTGCATCGCTTTAACAAGTCCCAGCAGGACGCCTTTTTGCCCCATATTGAGGATGGCACTATCACATTTATCGGTGCGACTACCGAGAACCCTTCCTTTGAGTTGAACAACGCCTTGCTCTCCCGCGCGCGGGTTTATGTGTTAAAACCCCTGACGGACGATGCGCTCAGGGAAGTGCTTCATCAGGCGTTATCAGACGAAAGGGGTTATAAGGACAGTCCTGTTTCCCTTGAGCCTGAAGCTGAGGATATCCTGGTGCGTTATGGCGATGGCGATGCCAGAAGAGTTCTGAATATTCTGGAAGTAGCGGCAGATCTCAGTGAAGATGGACAGGTTAAAGCGGCAACAGTGTCGGAGATTCTGGCTGACAGTGGCCGACGCTTCGACAAGGGCGGTGATGCGTTTTACGATCAGATTTCAGCATTTCACAAATCCGTGCGAGGCTCTGATCCCGATGCCGCACTCTACTGGGCAGCCAGAATGGTGGATGGCGGTGCCGATCCGCTTTATATCATTCGCAGACTGGTAGCGATTGCCAGCGAAGACATTGGTAATGCTGATCCGAGAGCACTGGAAATGACCATGAATGCCTGGCAGGCCTATGAACGGCTGGGCAGCCCGGAAGGTTTGCTGGCGCTGGCCCATGCCACTGTTTATTGTGCCTGTGCTCCGAAGAGTAACGCTGTCTATCTGGCCTGGAAGGCTGCAATGGTCGACGTCAAAGGCAACCCTTCCTTTGACGTACCGAACCATCTCAGAAATGCCCCCACCCAACTGATGGGATCTCTGGGCTATGGGGCTGAATACCGCTATGCCCATGACGAGCCCAATGCCTATGCAGCCGGTGAATGTTATTTTCCAGAGAATATGGAAGCCAGAAAGTACTACCAGCCCAATGATCGCGGGTTGGAAATCAAGATTCGGGAGAAGCTTGAGAAACTGGCGCAATGGAATCAGCAGAGCCCTGTTCGTCGTCGCTAGCAGGCTGCTAACAGGTAACCGCTCTGTAATTCATTTTGCCTGAAAAACCATGAATGCTGCCGGATAGTCTGGCAGCTCTTTCACTATCTGATGTTCCAACAGACGCCACTGGGCCTGCTCACCGATTTCACAGAGCTGCGCAATACTTTCCGGGAAGTCACACTGGCTGACGTGATCCAGAACAATGTTCTGCCAGTCACTTTGCAGTGCCGGGATACTTCTGAAATACTGGCCAACCTTCTCGATGTATTGATCCCGGCTCTGATGATCGAGCCTTATGGCATCAATCAGCACAAACAGGGTGTCGGGTTCGGCCTTATTCCTGAGTTCCGAGAAAAGTGCCTGTTTTTCCGTCAGGGAGCCGTGATGAATGGCGAAGCTGCTGAAGATCAGGTTGTAGGAGCCGTTAACCGGCAGGGGGGCGAAAATGTCACTGAGAAAAAACTCTGCATCGACACCGGGTTGCCTCATGTTCTGTTTGGCCATGGCTAACACAGATTCAGCAAGATCGACCGCAGTGTAGGAGGTCAGTGATAGCTCGCGGGTCATCTCTGCAGCCAGTGATGCATCGCCGCAACCCAGATCGAGCAAATGAACTGCCTGATGACCGAAGTGCTGTCTGAGTTTACGGGTGGCGAGACGCATCAGCTGCTGGTGACCCATGATATTGTTATCGACCAGCCAGCGGTAGCACTGCCATTGCTCATTGAAAATATCGACTTCTGAACGATGTTTCATTGGCTTACCGGGATGTGCTCTGATGATGAAACCAAAGATGGGGTGACCACTATTATTGAAGCAGGTCAGGGGTGTCTGTCCAGTGGGTTGACTTGTTTGTCTTACTGCTAATCCCCTGGAACTCATGGTATCTTGGCGAAAATATAACTCTACAAGTCTGGTTTTGCCTGAGATGGCTTAATTTAAGTCATAAAATTTGACCGAATGATGTCAGAGGCAAGGCTGTGACCAGAAAACAGACAGGAATTATGATGCAAGCTACACACTGGATAGCCATTGCTGCAGGTGGTGCACTGGGAGCCGTTCTGAGGGCATTTGTCTATGAGCTGTTTGTGCTGACCCGTAATCCTCATCTGCATCATTATCCGACTCTGACAGTTAACCTTGTGGGGTCAGTCCTCATGGGTATTTGCTGGTACCTGTTGGCAGAAAAAGCCATGTTGTCACCGACCTGGAAAATCTTTGTGATGACCGGCTTTCTGGGAGCCATGACTACCTTTTCAACCTTCTCTCTGGATCTGATGAGGTTGCTTCAATCTGATCAGTTTCTGACAGCCCTGGCCTATGGGCTTGGCAGTGTGCTCGTTTGCTTGCTGGGCACCTGGCTGGGTTATCAGGGTATCCGCTGGGCACTTTAGAGCCTGAATACAAACTCAACCATTTATCGCTTTTTCTGTACCGGCCAGTCGATTGTCCTAGACTTTTCAATTCTTTAGGGAAAAAAAATTAAGAAAAAATTCGTTAGTGAAAAGGAGGTATAGGATGTATCTTTTTCGAATTATTGGGTCTGTTTTTATCAGTTTGATACTGGTTTCTTCCTGTTGGAGTAGTGTTGATTCACCCGAGCAGAAAGCCTTCAGGAATGCCGAGCGGAGTATCAATCGTCTTTATTTTGACTACGTCTTTGCGGAAGAAAACGAGAGACTCTTAAGAGCCATCATGGTTTCTGTACGGAGACTCTATGACCGCTATGAGCTGGATCAGTGGCTGGAAGGTGACTCTGCACAGGGTAATCAGACAGAGGCCCGGCAGCAGCTACTCACCAGGCTGATCCAACAGGCCGCCCGGCACACTGTTGCGGAAATCACTGGTAATGAGGAGTTGTTTGGCAGTGATCGTTCCATGTTTCATCTCCTGCAGGCACTGAGCAATGCGCCATCCATGCAGGAATCTCTGGATGTTGCTCACTGGTTCCACTTCCGGCCGGTCATGCTTCAGGGTGTCTTGGCTGAAGATCGCATGGACTCAATGGAGGCGCTGATTCAGGAAGCTGTGCAGAACAGTTTCAGAGAGTTTCCATCCAATCGACTT
>NZ_JAHHPN010000768.1:0-5810 GCF_024606325.1 Endozoicomonas sp. ONNA1 | reverse complement strand
GCGAGCTATCCATCCCCGAACTAGAAGTACGGGGCTTTCCGCTCAATTTGGTAAGAATGTTCAAGCTCTGTCGACTCACAAAAGCAGAAACCACACCGAACAAAAAACCTGTAACGTGATCGTAATTGCGGAAGATCTCCAGCCCCGCCCCTGCGGGAAGACCTGCAAGAATTCTCAATCTCTGTCGACTCATAAAAGCAGATACCATACCGGGCAACGAATCTGTGTCGAGACAGTGGTTGGGGAAGATGGCCAGCAAAGGCGATGTGGAAGGACCTGCAAAAATATCGTAGCCCTATCGGATCATAAGCGAAGAGAACATTCAGGACAAAAAATCTGTGACTTCACCGTGGTCGGGGAGGATGGACAGCTGCAGCCATGCGGGACAGCCTGCAAGAATGCTCAAGCCCTGACGTACCACAGAAACAGAGAGCACACCGGGCAACAAACCTGTAATTTAAACGTGGTCGGGGAAGATGGCCAGCTGCGGCCATGCGGAAGAGTCTACAAGAATTCCAGATCCCTATGGGATCACAAAAGAAGCATGCACAGCGGGGAAAAAATCTGTGAAGTGACTATGGTCGGGGAGGATGGCCTGCCGCGAGCATGCGGGAAGGTCTGCAAAAATATCAAAGCCCTGCTGGATCACAAAAGAAGGTGCCACACCGGGCAGCAAGCCTGCAACGAGACCGTGGTCACAGAAGATGGCCTGCTGCGGCCATGCGGGAGGGTCTGCAAGAATATCAGGGCCCTGATGGATCACAAAAGAAATCATCGGAAACGCAAGCCTGTTGATGTAAACCAAAAATGATGGCCCCAGTCCTGAAAAAGCTAAATTGAGCAAGTAACAATCTGACCCGGTACGTGACTTCAATGACGTTTTTCCCGGTGCTACCTTCAGTTTTTAGCAAAAGATCTTTGATAGAAAACAGACTTATTTTCTTGATCTATCCTTCCTCTCCATCCACCAAAATGCAAGGATAGAATTATTAGACACTCACTCTTCGCAGCACCGCTGTTGCCGCTAACGCTTTTGCTGATATCGTTGCCAGTTGTCTGTCAGGCCGAACTTTTGACAGAACGCTTTATTGTCGAGTTTGAACACAATGCAGTGTTTTCAAACCAGAACTTTTCTGTAAAGCGCGATCGGCATACACCGACAAAAAAAAACGCCCGATATAGCCAACACAAACGACTATGAAGGATCGGATTCACCGCCCCATGAGAAACGACAGAGACCGGGCGATTATGGGGTAAAAAAGACCATTATTGAGTCGATTTCGTGGCAATGGTTTTACGCCACGCGTCTGCTGATGGGTTACGAACTTTTCCTGGCGACCGAAGAAACCCTTTTCAGCTCCAAATCTTATTCATGGCTACCTGTAGAAGTAGTAGTTGTTGTCGTTATCTGGCTTTTGAAAAGTTATTGGAAGCATGACTCACTGTCATTTAAATCGATCAGACAACATTCAGCAGCATCAATGCTGACAAGGGGGGATCACCCGTTTGCTACCATCACTATGGAGCCTGGCTCTGAACACAGCCAGCAACCACATCCGCTATTAGTATCATCCGGCGAGCAAGTCTCGGGAGCAACGACCCAACTCACGGGCACTTTCAACCGCCAGCTGTGTTCTTACTATGGCCGCGGTAACGGAGGCCCTCAACAGCCCCTCAACATACTTTAGGTTTAAATTGTTTCGTCTTTCCCTGTCATGGTGCTTGTGGTTTCCGATCCTCATCCATTAGCAACGAGCCTGATGAATGGACGCTGAATGCTACAGAAAGTTCAACAGACAACTTTACACACTCAATAATTGCAGGGACAGTCTATGCGACTGACCCTGCCGGAACACCCAATTATGATGTAACAATCGAGAGAAATTTGCCAACCAACCCTGATGACTGGGTTATAATCAACGGGTTACTCAAGTTGCATAATCACAGTCACCCCGAAGAAACCGGGATTGCCTCTGCACCTGTTATCCATTTGGAACGTACAATAGGGACTCCGCCTTCGGGCTGTCTTCCTTTGGCAGAAGCTCCCCATAGCCAGCAAGCTCTGTTGGATCCCAGAAGCAGGTGCCATATCAAGCCAAAAATCTGTCAAGTAAACGTAGTCGAAGAGGATGGCCGGTCACGGCCATGCGGCGGGGTCTTCAGGAGTGCAAGAAGCCTGTCGTCTCACAAAAGCAGCCAGCATAGCGGGCAACAAAGCTGTAAGGTGACTGTAGTTGGGCAGGATAGAAAGCCGAGGCCATGCGGGAAGGTCTGCAAGAGTCTCTGCAGCCTGATGGAACACAGATACAGAGATCACACCGGACAACAAACCTGTGACGTGCCTGTGGTCGGGGAGGATGACCAGCTGCAGCCATGCGGGACGGTCTGCATCAATATCAGAGCCCTGTGGAATCACAGAAGCAAAGCGCACACGGGGCAACAAACCTGTGACATAATAGTGGACGGGAGGGATGGTCGACCACGTCCGTGCGGAAAGGTCTATCAGAGTGCTCAAGCCCTGGGGTCTCACAAAAGCAGATACCACACTGGGCAAAAAACCTGTAACGTAACAGTGATTGGAGAAGATGGCCAGCGGCGACCATGTGGGATAGTTCACAAAAACGCTCGAACACTGTCGTATCACAAAACCAGACACCATTCCACGCAACAAACCTGCAACGTAATGGTTATCGGAGAGGATGGCCAACAGCGGCCATGCGGCAAAATATTCAAGACTATTCATACCCTGTCGGATCACAGAAGAGTACATCGAAAGCGTAAGCCTGTTGGTGAGCACCAGAACGATGATCTCAATCCCTGATCTGACAACTGCCCCTTCATAAAGTTTATCCCAGTGCCAGTAAACCCTGACAGATCACAAAAGAAAATACCGAAAACGCAAGCCTGTTGATGCGGATCAGGACGATAACCTCAGTCGTTGATCTGACACCCGCCTTTTCATGAGGTGATCTATCCTTCCTCTCTATAAATTAGAATGCACGGATAGAATGCTTAAAAACTCACCCTTTGAGACACTGCTGTTGCTGATATTATTGTTATCTGTCGTCTGTCAGGCCAAACCGTGGACAGAACGTTTTATTGTCGAGCCTGAACATAAGGCAGTGTTTACAGACCAGAGCTTTTCTATAAAGGATGTCCAGCATACCTTGCCGGTCAACCCGTCAGATATTGTCGATACAAACGGCTGCGCAGCACAGGATTTGCCGCCTGATGATCAATCATTTTACGGGATAAAAGCGACCATTATTGAATCGATTTCGTGGCGATCAATCTACACCACTCATCTGCTTTTAGGTTACGAACTGCCCCTAAACATCGAAGAAGCCCCTCTGAGTAACACGCTTCATTCATGGCTTCCTCTGGAAGTGGTTATCGCTGTCGGTTGGTTTTTAAAAAGCTATTGGCTCCTATATTCCTCGTCGTTTAATACGATTAAACAAAAAGAAGCAACATCTAAGCTGACACAGGGGGATCATCTGTTTGCTACCATCATTATGGTGCCTGGCTCTGGACATAATCAACAACCATACCCGCTATCAGAATCATCCGACGAGCAAGTCTCTGGAGTGACAACTCAACTTGCAGGCACCGTCAGCAGATCCCTGCATTCTGACTCTGGCGGCGGTAACAGAGGCCCTCAACAACCCCCGCATACTTTGGGTTTAAATTGTTTCGTCTTTCCCTGTCGTGGCGTTTGTATCTTTCGATCATCATCTAATAGCAGATGGCCCGCTAAATGGCCGCTGAATTCCGAAGAGAGTTCGGCAGGCAACCTTGCAAATTCAATCAGTTCAGGCACAGTCTACGCAACAGACTCAGCCGGACCCAATTATGCTACGACAATGCACAGGAATTTGCCTATCACCCCTGAAGACTGGATTATAATCGATGGGTTACTCAACCTGCGTAGCTGTAATCTTCCAGAAGCAATCTGGATTTCCTGTTCGGCTACCCATTTCGAACGCCCAGTGGCAACATCAACTCCGGGCTACCTCCCTTCCGAAGGCCCTGGCCATTATCAACAAGCCCACTCGAATCAAAAGAGAAGAGACCATACCGGGCCACAAACCTGTGACGCAAACGTAATCGGGAAGAATGGCCAGCCGCGGCCATGCGGAAGAACCTGCAAAAGTCCTCATGCTCTGTCGGATCACAAAAACAAATACCACAGTGGGCAAAAAATCTGCCAGACAACGACAGTCGGGGAGGATGGCCAGCCGCGACCATGCGGAAAGATTTGCAAAAACACTCAAGTTTTATCCGATCACAGAAGAAGAGACCATAGCGGACAAAAAAGCTGTGACCGCACAGTATTCGGGAAGGATGGCCGGCCGCAGCCATGTGGGAAAATCTACAAGAATGCTAAAGCCCTGTCCGATCACAAAAGAAAGAGCCACAGCGGGCAAAAAATCTGTGACGTGACCGTGGTCAGTGACATTGGTCAGCTGCGGCCATGTGGGGTGGTCTGCATCAGTTCGCAAGCCCTGTTTAATCACAAAAGAAGTCATCGAAAACGCAAGCTTGTTGATACGGATCAGAACGTTGACCTCAGTCATTGATCTGACACCCAATCTTTCTTGAAGTGATCTATCCTTCCTGTCTATAAATCAGAACGCAGGGATAGAACGATTAAACACTCACTCTTTACCGAAATGCTGTTTCTGATATTATTGTCCTCTGTCGTCTGTCAGGCCGAACCGTGGAAAGAATACTTTATTGTCGATTTTGAACAAAAGTCAGTGTTTCCAAACCAGAACTTTTCTATAAAGCTTAGCCAGCATATCTTGCCGGGCAACTCGTCAGACATTGCAGCCACAAGCGGCCAGACAAGACTGGATTCGACGCCTGATGAAACACGAGATTACAGGGCAAAGACAACCATCATTGACTCAATATCATGGCTGTCGCTTTCCGCCACTCATCTGCCCTCGAGCTACGAACTGACCCTCACCACCAAAGACGCCTCTGCGAGTACCAACCCTTATTCATGGTTACCTGCAGAAGTGTTTATCGCAGTCGGTTGGCTTTTAAAAAACTATTGGAGCTATTCACCGTCGTTTAACCCGATCGAACAACAGGAAGTGAGTCAGGATCACCCATTTGCCTCCATCACCGTAGTACCTGGCCCCACAAATAACCAACCATCGTACCAGTCATCAGAATCATCGTGGCAGCAAACCCCGAAAACCACCTCCCAACCTTCAGGCTCTTTCACTAGCCTCCACCAGTGTGCTGGCACTGGCGACGGTAAAAGAGGCCCTCAACAACCTCTGCATAGTCTGGGTTTACATTGTTTCGTCCTTCCCTGTCGTGGCATTTGTGCCTTCCGACCCTTATCCGATAGCAGAGGGCCCACTGAATGGCTGCTGAATTCAGCAGAAAGTTCGGCAAGCAATCCTACACTCTCAATGAGTGCAGAAGCAGTCTTTACAAATGGTCCTACCGAGCTACTCAAGGATAATGTAACAAAGCAAGGGAATGTGCCTTTCACGGCTGACGACTGGTTAATAGTCAATGGGTTACTCAATCTAAGTGGCCAAAGCCTTATCAAAGAAATCGGGATTTCCCCTACACCTACCCATTTGACACGCCCTGTGGAGACTTCACCTTCGGGTTATCTTCCTTCCGGAAGGGCTGCTTATTACCAACACACCCTGACGAGTCACAAAAAAAAAGACCGCATCAGACAAAAAATCTGTGACGTAACCGTGGATGGAAAGGATGGTCAGCAGCGACCATGCGAGAAGGTTTACAAAAGTGTTCGAGCTTTGGAGGATCACAAAAGAAGA
>NZ_JAHHPN010000767.1:0-2975 GCF_024606325.1 Endozoicomonas sp. ONNA1 | reverse complement strand
TGCCGGGAGAGCTTGAAAAACTGGAAGAAGAGTTAATCCAGCTGGAAGAGGCTATCGCCGATCCGTCTTTCTATCAGGGTGATCAGGAGGTTGTGCAAACCACTCTGGCACGTCTGGAAACCGTCAATCAAGATATCGAAGAGAAGATGGAGCGTTGGGAAGAGCTCGAAAATATGAGTTAACAGGTGTTCCGTTTTCAATTGGGAGTTAGCAGATGTCATTGTGCAGCTAACCCCCAATGAAACGGTATTACTATCCTGCTATTTATCACAAGCCAGTATCATTAAAACTGGCTGATCAGCTCAATAATGTTTTCCGTGCGTGCAAAGTCGTGGGAGTATCCAGAGAGACTTTTTGCCGCGTTCAAAACGCATGTGGCGAAGGTGTTATTTAAGCCAGAGCGAACCCGTCAGGAAAAATGTGCTGTGATCGGACGCCCGTGTAAATTCTGGAATCAGGCAAAGTACACTTTAAATAGAGCAGGTCTTCTGAATCTGGCATGACGTTACAAACGACAATGAACGTGTGAGTGTCAGGTCAGATGCTGGTGGCTACAAAATAAAATTTGGCACTGCTGCAATTCCTGGACTACTTTTCGGGGGCATTCAAACACGGGCTTAAGTAAAATGATCGGCAGCTCCAAGCCTCAATCACTGAGAACGGCAAGTTCATCGATACATTCCCATCATAGCAAGACCAATCAACTATTTTCAGTTTCCCTCGGTCTCATTATGGTTTGCCCTTGCTCAACCTTGCTGGCATTAAACCCTTTACCAACGCCAGTAGATGAGAGGTTTTTTCAAGAAAAGGGAGCAAAAGGGTCTGACTTACTATCCGATTTAATTAACCATAATGCTCTTATGGGGGCATTCCCTTTGGTCACCCCGAATGATACTGAACTTATCTTTGCCATGAACCCCGTGAATGAGCAAGAAGTAAATAAGAGTCAGGAACAGCAAGAACCGCAGGGAGCTGGAGCACAACAGATGCAGCCTTTAACGGACCTTTCGCTCCCGCCAATGTCCCGTGAACAAATTGTTGAAATTATCCGGAAATTGAATTCAGGCCTCCCGGAAGACAGTATAACCGCTCTGCTGAACAACATCCCGGAAACGCCCCCCAGTGACAACCTGACAATTGCAGGCATGATCAAGCAAGTGGAGGCTACTCTTCAGGTTGACGTTGACCAAAGTCAGAATGCAATCCTGGAAACTCTATCTCATATCCAGAGTACCGAGTCTCCTGTCGATCCGAACAATTCGCAACATCAACAAAGCCTTGCATATTTGATGCTGGCTTACTATGCAGCCATAAATTCAAGTGATGCTTCCTCTCAAGGAGCCCATGTTTTTTTTAATTCGTTCCTGCTTCACGCCGCTTACATGGCTGGAATACCCAGACTCCATCTGCAAAAAGATGGGCTATTAGGTGAAGATGGACCGATAAAAGATCAAGATGTTTTAAAAGAAAATGTTGCAAAATCATCTTTAGTATTCTCTGGACTGAAATTTTTAGCAACAGAACGCATTAAATTTTTGCAACAATTGGAGGATTCCTTAGAATCTGAGCAAAGCAATACATCAGCCGAGGCATTACTAAGAGACGCTGCCAAGCTGCTCAACGATGGCATTGACAGGAACGGAATATCGATTTATAAGCGACAGCAAATAACAGCTGAGCGAATGCTCGCGCTTATAAAAGAATATGGTGAAAATGAACCTGAATTAGTAGCCTGGAATAATCAATTCTTGAATTTAATTGATCTCTTGGGCCTGATGCTTGATCCTTTCGCATCAGAATATGTAGATCTGAATGCACATATAGTTAAGATAGAGGATTACTTTAGAAAGTCAGGTAAGGGGACAACCTTTTATAACTATATGGACAAAAAAAGGAAATTACTTAAAGAAATAAAAAAACTAATAGCAGACGCAATGCGTGACCACGAAAATCAAGAGCATAAATCATTTCTAAAATTATTGGGACACCTGAAGTCGTATATAGCGCAACAATTACACGTAGCTTTTCCTGATAAAAATGATTATCAAGTGATACAGGTTACTCTCGGTACAGGATTCAGAGCCCTGCGGGATCAATCATATGATTTATTGTTAGTGCTTTATGATATAACGACTGGCTCCGATGTCGTTGAGCAAGCTGACGAAGTCACGCATGTCGAGGCTGTAAAGGAACAACAAGAGAAAGAGCTTGGCAAAGAAGAGAAGAAGAAAAAACACCTTCAAAGAAGGCTGAACTACTTGAATGAATTTGTGCAGTGGCTCGATTGGTTCTTTCGCAGGCGTGTATGTGTTCCTGACCATTGTTACGATAGTGATTCAGAGAGTGATGATACCAGGAGCTACTCTGATGGAAGTGATTCTGAGGGAGATGATGTTGACACGCCAGAAGGTGTGACTCAGTAATTGAAATATTCACACTTACGAAAAGAAAGTGCCATGCTGGAAGTGGCCTATTGTAATGGGTAAAAATTTCTTGCTCTGATCGGCCGCTCATGCAAATTTTTGAATCATGCAGGGCGTACTTTCAAGGAGGTTTGGTCTTCAGTATCTGGTCTGACACTACAGACGACAATGAACCGATGAGTGTCAGATCAGATATTGGTGACGACAGCTTAAAGTTGAGCATTGCTGCAATTCCTGGACTACTTTACGAGAGGCATTCAGATACTAAAGGAAGTAGAATGATCAGTAGCTCCGGGTCTCAATTACCAGAAACAACAGGGTCATCGATATTTTTCCATCTTGGCAGGGCTAGGCAGCTATTCTTAGCTTCCCTTGGTCTCATTATTATGGCTTGTCCCTGCTCAACATTGTTGGCAGCAACCCCTTTATTGACGCCAGCGGATGTGAAAATTTTTGAAGAAAAGGGAACAAAAGACTCTGACTTCCTATCCAATTTGATCAACCATAACTTTTTTTATTTCTTTAAATAACTCATTTCTTTTTCTTCTACCG
>NZ_JAHHPN010000766.1:0-1126 GCF_024606325.1 Endozoicomonas sp. ONNA1 | reverse complement strand
TTGCCGCCGGTTTGGGCATTTCGGGATACCAGGGCAGTGAGGGCGGCTGAAGACGGTCATCTGTTGGCATACTGCCAATGGAATTCAGTTGCAGACGATAGGTGCCACTCCCGTCAGGCTCTGCTGTCAGTTCCAGGTGACGTCCCAGGGCGCCATACCCGCTCACCGCCAGACGCACGGATTGGTTGCTGTCTGTCACTGTCGTTTGATTAAACCTTACCCGCATTGGCAGGGTTTCTTTGACCATCACCTGACGGGGGTCTACTACGGGTAACGGTTTTCTGTCCTGTCCCGGATAATGCTTTGGCAAACCAAGGTCAGTACGAATCCGGTTTTTGATTGCGTTGGCATCCTCTTGCGGCGCTATGCCAAGTGCCAGCTGTAATGCCTTCTGTAACTGGTAAAAGAATGGAATACAGGCTGACAGCCACCCGGAACCGAAGGGAATGTCTCCCCGGCCCGGATCAAAATGAATGAGCGTGAAGGTGCCGTTATTGAGGGTCTGGTTAACGGGCGCAATGTCTGTCCGGTTACCCGGAGCATGGTCATGGACAGTGTCATTTTCCACACCATGACGAATGGGTAGATAGGTCAGTGGGCCGGAATCACTGCCGGGGAATGCGCCATCGTGACCGGGGATTATCAGGCTGACATAGTCTCCGGGAATCGTTCTGTTGCGTTCACCGTTGGGGATTTTCAGTAAACCACGGTCGTGTATATTGCCCAGGGTGTCGGGTCTTATCGGAGTCGTTGTGTTGCCCAGCTGTCTCCGGAACTCGTCGGTATTGTTCACCCGGCGCCTGAAAAGATCGCTGGCGTCCACCAGTTGGCGCAGGTCACTGGCGAGGGTCTGGTTAGTGGCATCGGCCAGGTAGTCCGGCGTCAGGTAAACCCCTATCCGGTCATCCAGGGCTGTGAGGGTAAAGAACCTGCCCCGGACGCTGCTGGTGGCGTTGTCAGGGAGCGACGTCTGCTGCTCGGTCAGACCATCGTATTCACCCCGCTGTGCCGTGTCATTTTTTTTCAGTTGCCGAAGGTTTGTCAGGGCCGGATTGCTGGAGTCTCTGGCGCTCAGCCAGTCCAGGCTGTCATCAAGAGCCCTGCGGAAAAACCATTGTTCACTGCG
>NZ_JAHHPN010000066.1:0-11619 GCF_024606325.1 Endozoicomonas sp. ONNA1 | reverse complement strand
AGATGTGTATAAGAGACACGTTAGGTGTCTCTGTGCAATCTCTCAATGTCTGCTACGCTCATGGCTCATTCAATAAAACAGGTAGTACCTATGTCACCAGGAGCCAAAGTAAACGCTCTTGACTATGCTTTCCAAGAAAACGACAAAATTCTTGAAACTACTCACTGAGCTGTCTCTTTGATCCTCAATGAACAACGTGAGAAGTTCAAAGAGGTTGATGCGTTTATTGCAGAACAAAAAGCATTCAACAAAGCGATTGACCGGCGTTTTGGCAAAAGCGAAGAGCTTCTGATCCAGATCGTGAACCACCTCGTCGGCAAGTAACACGCTAACTAACAACACGCTCAACAGGACGCACATACTGTGCGCCCGACAGCTTTGCGGTTAGGTGCCTGTCTATATCTACCAACCAATACATCTCAAACGTAAATGGGCAACAAACGTTGAGAGTGTTATATATAACAGCGTTGCAATTACGCCATGATCGATATATGTGTTTACTCCAATTAGGAAGAATGATGTACTCAGAAGATCCCTTAGCGGCTCATTAAGTGTTAAATAGTAATATGATATAACACAAGAACTAGAAGTTCTGCTTAAATAAACAGCTATCAAATTAGTTGTTGCATTATTTTCAAAACAATAATCAGATATCCTTTCTAAAAAAACATTTATAAAGGTTGTAGGCAATATAACAACCAGAAAATCCCCTACCGAGGACAATAAATTCGCAAAAACAAATTCCAATACGCTAGAGTTTTTTATGAACAAATCAATTTCATTTAAGTCATACTTGTTTTTTGTGAAAACCACATTAGATGCTGTGCTAACTGCTATATAAACAACACTGTTAATAATACCAAAAGTTACAAACTGTGGATTTTTTTCTAAATTTATTATTTGAGAAAAATTGACCTGAGGTTGTTTTTGAGTGTACTCATGAGCGAACAAGTATGGACAAAATACTAATAGACACAACAGTAAAGACACGTGTTTCACCTAATGCACTCCTGAGTTTCAAATGCTCAGAATAGCACCTAACACAAAAAAGAACGGGCGGCCCTGGCAAAGAATCACGTTAAGCCTACCGCCTCAGGCCGCTTCACCCTGAAAGATTTTGCCTTCGATAAACAGGAAGAAACATCATCATTGTCGGGTCTGCCCGATAAAAAAGCTCAGTGCCTGCGCAAACCTGATCAACCCTCAGCGCGTTCCGTAGTGCTCCGTTACAAACTGGAAGGCTACAAGAAGCCCAATGCTCTGCAGCTGATGAAAGACAGGATCGACAGCCCGGCAGGAAAACGGATTTACAGAAAACGACTCGCCATTGCCGAGCCGCCTTTCGGCCATATGCAGGAGATGGGACTCACCCGGTTCACGTTTCGAGGACGGCCCAAGGTCAATGCCCGGTGGCAGTTGACGTGCACTTTGCACAATCTCAAGAAAGTCCATGGTTCTGGCGGCGAGAAACTGCTAAAGCGGATGGAGAAGATCAAAAAGAAACGCTGAAACGACACTGATCGGTGTTTGTGTGAACAGTTTGCCCCACCAGAAGCGCCTGCAGTGTTCTGAACAGTTCTCAGACTGGTAATAAGCCAGAATGGAAAATTTATAAATTAACCGGGAGCCTGAAGATCACCGATCAGCACTCGCTAATAACAAGAGCCGCAAATTTTACGGCTTTGTTTTTGGGTTTTTCTACAGGCTCGTTATGTTGCAAAAATAATAGTAAAAGTAGCATTTGGTTCAATAGAGTGGCCAAATGAACAAAATTTTAGCAAAGATACTCTTTACCTCTTCAGTATTCCGGTAAGCCCCTCCAAAACAAAACAAAACAAAACATTGAGACCGTACATATCAATTGCGTCGTGTCGCCAGCAAGCTGGCTGGGACGCGGCCTGTGGCGGCGCCCCACACGCGGGAACTTTATGCGCTTTGATATAAGAACATATCACAATAAAAGGAAGGCCCACTAATCAGTGAAGGGTTAAACTGGGCCAGAGGCTTCTTTGATGCTGATAACTAGCTATCCACTAAAAAGCCTCAAACGAGGAAGTCAACTACCCGCCCTAAAGGCTATCTCTTAATCAGATCTCCACACCCCGTGTCATCCGGTAGGTGTGGAGACGGTCTTGCAGTTTCGCCCAGCCTTCCCAAACAACTAACCATCCGGGAATGCTTGTTCGTTAAGAGCCACACCAGCCACCCGCTTTCGCTATGGTTTGGTTTACGACGATTTCGCTAAACCCGGAAACCCTCACAGGCAGAGGCTCAAGCCTTGATTCCGAGCAGCATCGGGAAGCTCCGCAATGGCTAAGCAATAATAAAGTCAGCAGCCCTCTGAGGATCTGTATAGAATATTTCAGTTCGCTGAATTTTGGTAAAAAGCACTTCCTGCCTGAGGAGCCTGTCTATAATGAGCCTGCATACCAATCTGACAGGAAGGTTAAGGAACACGAATCTGCGCAAGAGTCATGGACTTTTCCCGGTTTTTGAAGCCGTTGTTAACTCTCTGCAAGCCCTTGAAGAAAACGACAATCTGCTCACAGGCGGCACTGTGACACTCAAAATACTACGCAGTCAGCAGGCTTCCTCTGAGCTTGACAACTCTGAGTACTGCTCAGAAATAGTCGGCTTTGAAATTCACGATAATGGCATAGGCTTCAACGAAGAAAACATGGCATCATTTGAAACCCTTGACTCTGATCATAAAATAGGAAAAGGGTGCCGGGGAGTGGGTCGTTTATTATGGCTCAAAGCATTCGATAGGGCGGATGTTACCAGTGCCTTCAAATCAGACTCGTCAGGTATCATTAAACGGCAATTCTCGTTCACTGCCGCTCAGGGGATAAAGACTCAGAATCATGAGCCTGACCCGAATGGCGAAGGGCCTTTCTCTATCCTCACACTATCTGGATTCGATAAAAAGTATCGTGATGCCTGCCCAAAAACGGCGACCAGCATCGCTAATGCTTTATTAGAACATTGTCTTTGGTATTTTGTCAGAGAATATTCTGTACCTCGTATAACTATAAAGGATGGGACAGAAACTATTGCGCTGGAAAACTTGTTTGACCAGTACATGCATAGCAAAGCCAGTAAAGAAAGTATCGATATAAAAGGCTATGCGTTCAGGCTCACCCATATAAAATTTCATTCTTCGACCAAAAAGAAGCACTCTCTCGCCCTTTGCGCAGCTAACAGGCTGGTGCAGGAAATTCCCATTAGTCATCAAATCCCGGGGCTGTTTGGCAAAATATCGGATGAGGCTGGTGAGTTCATCTATACCTGCTATATTTCATCCGACTATCTGGACGGCCATGTTCGTCCCGAGCGCACTGCATTTGATATAGCTGATGATATAGGGGGGATTCTTGAGGATGTCGAAGTCAGTTTCAAAGATATGCAACGTCATGTTCTGGCCAGAAGCAAGCAGTACCTGAACAATTATCTGAGTGAAAACCTCAAGGCCTGTCGTGAGAGAATCAACCAGTTCGTCTCAGAAAAAGCCCCCAGATACCGACCGGTAATGCACCTGATCAATCAGCAGGAGTTTTCTGTTGACCCCAGAATGAGCGATAAAGAACTTGATACATTGTTGCATAAACAGTATTCCGACATTGAGCGTCAGTTGCTGGCAGAGGGTCACGAGATAATGAATCCGGCCATTGAAAGTGACATGGACTTATATCAGAAGAAACTGAAAGCATACCTCAAAAAAGCAGAGGATTTTAAGAAGTCAGACCTGGCCAGCTATGTCTCTCATCGACGTGTAATTCTTGATTTGTTAGAGAAATACATTGGACAAATGGACAACGGGAAATATGTTCATGAAGAGCTGATTCATCAGCTTATTATGCCTATGCGGAAAACCTCTGAAGAAGTCTCCACAGATGCCTGCAACCTCTGGCTTATTGATGAAAGACTGGCTTTCCATGATTTTCTGGCCTCCGATAAATCACTTCGATCCATGCCCATTACGGATGATAGTTCTACGGAAGAGCCTGACTTGTGTGCACTGAACATTAACGACAATCCCATTTTGGTTTCTGAAAAAAAATCAATGCCCTTAGCCTCTCTGACAGTGGTTGAGATCAAGCGACCTATGAGGAATGATGCCTCAGAGGGAGAAGATAAAAACCCTATTGAGCAGGCTCTTGGCTACCTGAAGCGCATCCGTGAAGGTAAGGTAAAAACCACATCAGGCAGACCTATCAGGAACAGTCAGGAAATACCCGGCTATGTCTATGTCATTAGCCACCTGACCCCAACCATGGTAGAACGATGCGAGCTGGCGAGCCTGACCGAAACCTACGATGGAATGGGGTTCTTTGGTTATAACAAGCCTCGAAATGCTTACATTGAAGTAATATCTTATGATCACCTGCTGCAATCAGCAAAAGAGAGAAACCCGGCTTTCTTTGACCAGCTCGGCTTACCTGCGTAATAAAATCTACCTTTAGCCGGTTCAACCACTCACCCGGCAAAGGAAGTCGAAACCAACGCCACACTCCGGGCAGCAGTCGGCGAGATCGATGGGGAAACCGACGTTTGAAGCTTGTTTTCAAACTGGTTAATACTCTGGATAAGAACATTCAGGTCATCATGTTGAAGGCTGCCACCGCCATAACGAATACCGGTCAGGCGCGGCTGGTGAAAACTGTCTTTTCCTGATTTAGATTTCCCGGTGATATAAAACAGGTCCGCCGCTTCTTCACCCTCATGTTTCACTTCAACTTCAACAACGCCATGACTTTCCGTTAAAGTAATTTTATTGATAGCCATGTCGCCAAAATCCAACTCCAGATTTCCCTCTCCCAATACCTGTATAAGGTCTCTGCCTCCCCATTTTTCGTATTTATAGACCATTTGCCCTGGGGATCGATGCCTTATATGGTCATCCTCAGGCCCTGATTGAACCTGCCCATTCAAGGCAGATGAGCCCAGCTCAAGGGTGTTGGCAAGGTCATTTCCCTTTAACAAAACATCCGTCTTACTGTCCCATTTAAAATCCCTGATCTCTTTAAGAAGCACATCCAGTGCCTGACCCGATGTAACCCGTTGCAGAACAAGATCGACCTCTACCGGCTGATTGTACTCAGCTCGCATTGAAGCGGCCGGGCCCTGACACTGCATGTAACAGTCGATAGCGTCTCCATAAGAAAGGGGCGTTAACTGAGGGATCTTGTAATCGTCATCCGTCGTTGAACCTGTTACATTACAGGGCAAAAAGCATTCATGCTGTATGGGCAAAGGAGAAGCAGGAGAGGCACCAGTTGGCACCAGAGGCGTACAGGACGCAGAGCAGTTTACCCCCGATAGCGACCATTGATCACCCTGAAGAACCAGCGGTTGGGGTGCCTGCTGATTCTCAAGCAATTCGACAGAACTTTCATTGCACTGAAGCCTATTATACGAGAACTGACTTTTATTACCGGTAGCCGAAGCCTTCCTCCTGGCTGCAGGTAAGCCACTGGCAAAACAAGGCAGGGTCTCAAGCTCCCTGAACACAGGCTCATCCGAGTTTGCCCTGCCAATCAGCTCACCTAACCCCGTTATCTTTGGTAATTCAGGCGGCAGCTGTTTAAGAACAGTCAATGGAAAATCAGGAAACTCAAGGGGTGGAACACTTGGCTTTAATTGGGTGGGAGTCGGTGTTACCTGAATAAACTGAGTGCTTTTTGTGGGGGTAAACGGATTTTCGACGGTAGCTACAGGCTTTGCAGTTGAGGGTACCGGAGCGATGGTGGCGTTCACCGAACTGGCAGCATCGGGGCTAACCGCTGACGCCTTCAATTCAGCATCTTCCCGGAAGCTTCCTAAAGGTGTCATGCCCTTGCTCTCAACAAAGGCCGTATGCCATTGATCCAGAGTTAAGAGCTGCTGACCCACAGTGACCGTCTTTGGATTGCCCCCTTTGACCACCACTCCCAGCTCAGGGGAATTGATTCGTTTTAACCGGGTCAACTTTCCTGTGGGTGTTTCTGCCAGCAAACGTGCGGTTCTGGCGTTAACGCTGTCAGCCACCAAAACCACAGCGTCCAGCCAACCTCTGGTATTGTCGCCTATCTGTGTTCTGCTGCGCAAAGCCACAGGCAGAGGGGCAGGCGCTTCAGACTGGATAAGCCGGCCATTTTGATAAATCATCAAATGGCTCTGATCCTGGGACACCAGCAGGTGCGTTTTTTTGCCCGCTGGGAAAAAGTCGTTGGCCACGATCCTTCGTTCACTCCCCTCAGCAGGCAATACCCTGATAACCAGATCCTTCCCCTGACTGACCAACAGGGTCATTGACCCCTTGTCGCTGTCCGACAAGTCAGAAAAATCAAACAACTCAACCTCGGCAGAAACAGACGCATCAGGACTCACAAAACAGGACAGCGTCATCTCTCCACCCGTCAGGGTATTTTCAAACGTTGTTACTGGCTCAAACTTTTGAACCATCAGGTCAGATAACCTGATGCCCGGATGGTTAAAATGGACGTTATCAAGCCCGGTCCCATCGTCCTTGCAGAAGAGGGTCACCGAGTGCCAACCGGTATCCAGCAGTCGGACAGTCCCGCTGCCACCCACGACAATGCTTTCCAACTTAGCCCCGGTTTTAACCTGCACATCACCGAGGGTAACCGTTAACCGGGTCACCTCCGGTGGTGGGATGAATTGGCCGGAACCGGGTACCTGCCAGTGGACGAACTCAAATCCGGACACTGAGCCTTGCACCTGCCCATCAACGACAATGTGCTGATGGTTTCCGTCCACAATAAACGACGCACCGACAGTGACCACAGGGGCAAGCACCAGTGAATCATATCCCTCACCGCCTCCGAGATAATCCCAGCGTACATCCGTTACCGTGAACTGATCATCACCGCCCAGCCCAAAAAAGGCACCCGTCTCGCCTGATGAGTGCCAGTTATCAGCATCCGGAGTACCCAGGCGTACTGTGCAGTTTGATGAGGACCCGGCATTGTCATTTAATGGGCAGAACCCAGCCGTTTTCTCAAAGACATTACGGGCACTCAGCTGCAGCAAGTGTTCATCACTGATGTCCGAGCCGGAAAGCAACACCCGACCGTAAGCCCTGGCCAAGCCACGCCAATCCATGGCCGACATGGAACAGACTGCCTTCGCCCCTCTGGTGGGCAGAAGCGTCTGGCAGCTTACTGTGACTAATGGATGATGACTCTCATAGTCATCCCAGGCAACGGGCCACAACTGACCCAACGTCATGCCCAGGGGAAAATGGTTCCCGCCAAAGAACAGCATCAACTGCCCCTGACGTTCCAGCACCCTGACATCTTCAAGTCTTGCACTGTTGAGGATTTTTGATGGTTTGGGAAAATCGCGGGTGAGCGACCAAACGTCTTCCGACAGCAGAACCCGATGATTAAGTTCGATACGCTCAACCCGGTTTAAATGATTGCTATTAAAATAACCCTGGTAGCGTCTCCGATCCGAAATGCCGGTCAAAGAAGCGGTTTCCAGGCTTTCGCCATCCTTGAAAAGATAAATCAACAAATCATCATTCTGTTTGCGAAAAACAGCCTGGTTATCCCGATTAACCTTCACCACCAACAAGTCGGCACGCCCCGGAGCCTCGACAATCTCACTGTAACCATCCCCCTGCTGAAACAACCCCTTTTTGCTGTTGTCATCCGCGACAAAGATGTGTCTGCCATCGGCTACAGGAACCATGCCCGGCAAACGTTCAACAGACTTGAGCCAGGAACGGACAGTCTCCTGACCATCAAGGTAGTGCCTGTCACCCAACTCCAGGTAGTCCGGACAATCGGTCAGGGCCACCTCAATCGAATCACACTCAGACGACAGCTTCAGCAGATTTCCGCTGGGGGATTTGGCCAGCTGGCTAATGGCTTCCTCTGCCATCGAATGATCGACCACCATCAGCCCGGCAACAGTCAAAGTGGCGTTACTGGGATTTTGAGTGCCCAGCGCCACCGCTTCCCGACCCAAAAAATTCATGGGCCTGATCATTCGTTTTGGCACCTCAACCCTGACGCCTTGCAACACGTTTTTCCCATCTTTATAAATGTCCACAAGGCCTGCACGATTGACCCGCAGCGTCAGGTGCACCCACTGGCCATCCTGAAAAAAATCAGGGACCCGCTTATGTAAGATAGTTTCAGCAGCAGCATCGGAAAATGTCAGTACCAGATCATCACGGTTGGTTTTATCCACCCTGATGCCATGACGACCAACGGCATCAGCAAAATAAATAATGGGAAGAAAGGCCTGGTCCAGACCAGAAACCCGCAACTGTAATGACAGTGTCATGGCTCCACCCGTCACTAAGCCCGGTATTTCCAGCCACTGACTTCTTTCAGTTAACTGCCGGGCATTCTTGAAGCCTGCACTGTTTTCACCAGCAAGGGGCCCGCCATGGCTGACCAGTTGCCCTGGCTCAACGGAATGCCAGTTAGTGGCCCTGAGCTGTTCTGGCGGAGATGGCAAAGAGAGCCCGAAGGTTTGCGATTGATCCGAATCAAAACTGACAAACACTTTGGCCTGTTTACCCGCAGCAAGCCGGTTATGGCCTGGTCCCGGATAGACGTCCGCTGTTGCGTTGCGAACCAGGAAAGTATCATGGCCCTCTTCACCGTAGAGCTTATAGTGGCAACCGGGAACCCCTTCAGTCTGGTTGAGTTTCCCGCAACCCAGTGCCATCAAGTCATCATTACCGATGCCGGAACGAACGACCTCATCGTCAGCCTCTGCAATCATGATGTTGTCCAGTCGGATATCCCTTATCAACCGGTCCTGATAAAAAAGCTTTAAACCTTGCTTGGTCAGGGGAGCGGCAGTGGTTTTGTTGCCTTTTGCTGTATCCTCAATGCGCAGATAAGGAAAATGCTGATGGAGTGCTTCGACGAAATGCCCGGTGTCCAGGCTGCCATCAGGGCGAACTCTTCTTGGCACAGCGTCCATGGTGAGGGTGACCCAGTAATATCCCTGGTCTTGAAAGTACAGCTCACTGAAATTCCCATTCAGTACCAGCCCGATATTGTCAAAAGTGGCTCCTTCGCCCCTGAGCATCAGCATATTGCCATTATCCGGGTCAGAAATTTCTGTCCCCCTGGCTTGCCAGTCGACGAGATAAAAATCCTTGCCTTTATCGCCCATCAGCCGGTCAGCATCCTGATCCGCAATCATTTTATCATCGCCGGGACCGCCATAATGGACATCGAAACCTGCTCCCCCCAGCGTGGTCGTGCCCTGGCTATCGTTACGATAGCTGGCATGGAGTATGTCATTCCCTTTTCCACCTCTCAGGGTTGCCCCTTCAGACAGATCCACCAGGCGGTCATTGCCATCAGCGCCACTGGCTAAAGTTTTGGCTAACGTCAGGAAAAGGACATCGTCACCTTTGCTGCCAAACAGATTTTCAATGTCGTATAACTGATCCTTGATGCCTCGCGGTTCGGGTAAAGTTGGATTCTCCCCATAACGAAAGACGACAAAGCCTGAACGACAAGTGGCGGAAACATTGGTTGCCCCTCCAGCGGTGTCGTCATTTGGACAGGGTAATCCGGCCTGTTCGGCATAGCCTGACCAATCCGAACCAAACCAGGTGGTGGCATTAAACCAGGTGGTGCCATTGAACCAGCCCTGACCGTCTGACAGTGCCCGATAATCCTGCAGGGCCGTGACACCCGTGGTACCGGGGGGTAATACCAGGGCCTGATAATCGACGGTATCCGTGCCATTACCGCCAGCAACCAGATGGGTTCCTTCAGACAGCAGAAAGTGATCATTGCCGCCTCTGCCATAGACTTTCTGGTTGTCACCTGCCCGGGGAGTGAGCACATTATCAAGCTCATTGCCGTAAAGGGTATCGTTAGCAATACTGCCAGTGACCCGCTCAAATCCCCCAAGATCAAATACCTTCCCGGTTCCAATCCTGCCCTGGCCGGCTTCCAGGTCCACCCAGACGCCCTGACGCGTTTCAAACACAAGGGTATCGTTGCCGCTGCCCCCCTTCAGGCTGGGACTTGCCGGCTCCTGCCCGGAATCCAGGACCACCACCAGATCATCTCCTCCGCCCATATCCACGGTATCGTCACCACCGCCTGTAGTGTACTGCTCGTCATCGTCCGATCCGGAATAGCGATCGCCATTGCCAGTACCAACAACATGGTCAATACCGGTAAACCGATCTGAAAATGATTTATCGGGATACTGTCTGTCACTGGCTTTCCAGACATGACGAACGCTGCGGCTGGCCATATCCACCGAAATAGAATCCAGTGTATAGGGAATAAAGGGCCGGTTTTTCAGCCAGGTCTGGGTCATCACCTGATACAAAAGCGTGTCGTATCCAGAGCCGGCGGTGATATTGTTATTTCCCATTCCAACGGAGAACTGGTTATCCCCGCCCATGTCAATTAAATGATTGTTGCCGCTGCCCCCGATAAGTTTATTATTTTCACCGGGGTTTCCTGTTATCGTGTCATCACCATCCTGGGTAATCAGGGTATTGACATTCTGCACCTGCAAACGCCCATCTTTTTTGTAGGTTAAATCGATGGTCACTGATGGCGAATCAATGGTTGAGAATTCAACCTGCCATTTGGACTGGCATTTTTTCCTGTACGTCGTGGTGCCCTCTTTTGTGTTGTCTTCACGTGCCCACTTCAGGTCAACATCAACGGTGGTAGTAGAAATAAGCGGCTCCAGACTGGCGTCCATAGATACACCCTGAACAATACCTCCCCAGTTTATGGTTGCCTCTCCTTTGATAAAGTCAGCCAGTGCCACTTTTTTTACTTTCTGCTTCCCCTCCAAATCAAACGACAACTGAAACACGCTATCCTTGGAAAACTTGTCTTCAGGCTTTATTCTTGTCTTGCCTTTGGCGTCATCATAGACACCCAAAACCTTTAGCTTTAATGCATTATTGGCAAGATCCACCACCAGCTGGACAGGTGCAAAATCTGTGCATTGGAGTTCCGCCGAGGGTAACAAAGCGGGTTGAGCAACAGTGGGTCGAGCAAAAAATTGAGGGACAACAATTGCCAGATGTGGGAACAGTGCAAACTCTGTTGTTGACTGCGTGCGCGGAACAACCGTAGAAGCCGACCATTGCTTGAATTTCAAAGTAATACGGGGTCGCAAATCACTGATGAGCCGATTATTGCCTCCTCCGCCCTGAATCCGATGCTGGGTGTGGGTGGTGTCCGAAAAATAAATTTCATCATCGCCTGTGCCACCCTCGACAATATGATTCCCAGCCTTCAGGAAAACCTTATTATTGCCTTTTTCCAACCGGATTTCCGTGCGCCCACCATCAGCCAGTACAGTGTCATTACCCCCGCGGGTATACACCAGGTTATGGCCAGCCCTGGGAATAAAGGTAGTGCTTTCATCATTCCCCTTTATGATATCGTCATAATCGGTTCCCTCGAAGACTTCGACATTGACATACACATCTCCCCCGTTTTTATCCGACAATTGACTTCTATTTCGGGTAAGGTCAATGGTCAAACCCTGTTTACTTCGGGCGTATGAGACCCTGTCAACATCAGGGCCGCCATCGACGTATTTACGGCTTTTCTCTGAGGCTTCAATAGAGATCGTATCCCGCCCGGCTCCGCCATAGAC
>NZ_JAHHPN010000765.1:0-8180 GCF_024606325.1 Endozoicomonas sp. ONNA1 | reverse complement strand
ACAAGCGCCCACACGAATTGTCTGATAATTTGTTAAAGAACGAGGTTAAAACAAGGAGCTTTTAACCAGCTGAATCAGCGGTCAGCGCTGTTCAGCGAGGCACACATATTACCTTGGCGCCGTGAGTTGTCAAGCGATCATTCTTTTCAATGAGACACGCTTTTCAACTCGCTGTGACCGCACCTGCTTACCCAGTAAGCGTTGCGTTTCCGTCTCAGCGGCGGTGCATTCTACGCTGTTCGACCCGATTGTCAATCACCGTTTTGAACAGTGTTTCAATGGATCGCTGCGTGCTCGTCATGAACGTTTCCTTCTGAGCCATGCCCAGATCAGTGGAGGCGCATTTATTATTCCAGGATTGGAGATAGCAACAGCGGCATAATCCTACGACGAATGTCGCTGACTGATTCATGAAAGGTAAAGGAAACTTCGAAAACGGGGAAGAAAATTTGATTTAAACCTTTCCTTCCCTGGTCAAAGCTTTTAGAAACGAACGACGGAAGCTTCTGATATCTTTGCGAAAAGCTTTCATTTGTTCACGACTGGCAGGTAGAGGCGGCATCAGACCGTTGAGGATCACAGCGAACACCAGAGGCTTTCCATCAGACTGGAATACATAACCAGCGACACTGCTTACACCACTCATATAGCCGGTTTTGAACCACATTTCCTTGCGATCACGAGCGCTCAGCCAGGGGCTTCTTTCTCCCCATCGTGACCAGCCAAACATCAGGATATCAACCAAAGTTGACGCACTGATAAAGTTGTATCGGGAAAGCCCTGAGCCGTCTACCAACCTGCTGGTTCCAAAGCCTACACCTTTACCTCCCAATACTTCCCGCGCTGTTTGAATACCGGAGGCGTAGGACCCTGGCTTGCCAGAGGTTTCGTAACCCACCGTCTTCAAAATGCTGTCAGAGTATAAGTTGTCAGAATTTTTCAACACCGGCTTTAGCAGCTGAGGCAAAGACTCAGACCTATGCTCTGCCAGGACAAAAGGCATATCCAAATCAGGACGACCCACAATCACTCTGCCTCTTAATTGGATATCTTTTTTTTGCAACTGGTCTTTGATGTATCGCTTAACCGCCCTCTCAACATCATTCACAGAGAAAGCGAGGCGGACAGGCGCTGATTTCGGACTGATGCAGCCCTGTAGACGATATTCTTGTTCCGTTGAGGGGCGGACTTCAAGCTGACAGCTCTTTTCAGAACGGGTACGTACCTGGTTATCAACAGCCAGAAACCAGTCTGACTGATCGTATTGGATGGTAGCTGTGGAACCTTCTTTTTTACCCGGCTTCAGCCAGCCATAGAAACAGTTTCGATCCAGAATCATGGCCGCTGCCGGCGCGGCAAAGCAGATATTCAGATCATCCCAGCTCACCCCACCAGCACGGTCATAACCTGAAAAAACTGCACCATCGAGCCAGAGATCACCATGAATCGATTTGATCCCGCGCTTTTTCAGCCGGTTAACGAGCTCATCCAGATGCTTCCGCTTTAAAGAGGGATCGCCACTGAACACAAGAGCCACCGGCCCATTGATGATACCTTTTCGAATAGGTCCGTTCCGAGTCACCAGCTGGGTGGTGTATTGAAATTTATCGCCCAGAACCTCGTAGGCCAGTGTAGCCGTCATTACTTTCAGAACACTGGCAGGCACCAGATTATGATCGGCCCCCTGTTCAAAAATAACCCGGCCACTGGCAGGGTCCTTAACCTGGATAGAGTGAACACTACCCGTAGGCAAACTTCCCACCAGTTTCTGCAATTCTTTAACCACTTGCGCTGAAGCCTGAGCACTGAGTGATGCAAAAATAAAGAACGCTGTTAGCAGGCATGACAGAAATCTTAACATGATGACCTCAATTTCCTGGCAACCTCAGAGGACCTTCGGAAAGATGCATACACGAACAACCCGATACTAATGCACAACTTTCTATTGTGAAGCAATCGGACAATTTTTTCTCGACGTCACTTCAACTATCGCAATGAATATCTCATCGTTTAAGTTAACGCTATTCCTCAGAAAATGAGAAGCACGTTCTTGTAACAAATAACCGTTAAAAAAGCTGCTTTTATCCTCCAACCTTAATTGGCAACAGAATTCATGACAGTGGGATAAAAAAAGCATTATGCTATCCCTACGGGTTATCCGAAGAGACTGATGACCTGACAGCCTACCGGCTAATGGTTTTTCCGGGAGGTTAACAATCCATCAAAGTAGAGCTGCTTTTGATTGATCATTTCAACGCTCTGCAACATACAAGTAATTCAGAGAACTCATTAGTTAACGGCAGGCCTTAGTGAAAAAGCTTAAACTTTCAACCAGTCAACTCATTGCGAAACAGCCGGTCAAAGAACTTGGGTTCAAGTCCACCGACGATCTTGAGAAATACGTCGGCATCCTCGGCCAGGAAAGAGCAACCAGCGCCATTCAGTTCGGCGTCGCCATGCATCGAACGGGCTACAACATCTATGTAATGGGGGAGTCCGGTACGGGAAGGATGTCCTATCTGAGAAAATACCTGGAATCTGAAGCCAAGCGCCAGACGCCACCAGACGACTGGATTTACATTAATAACTTCGACAATACCCGTGAACCAAAGATTTTAACGCTTCCGGCAGGCGCGGGTGAACCTTTACAGAAAGACTTTGACCAGTTTATTGACAGTCTCATGCTGACCTTTCCGGCCGCCTTTGAAAACCCGACTTATCAGCAGAGGAAAAGCGTCATTGAGCGCGACTTCAACCGAAGCTACGACCACGTCATTGATCAGATTGAACAAGAAGCCCTGAAGCGGGACATAGCCCTATTCCGCGAAGCCGGTTCCCTCAGCTTTACCCCTATGCATCAAGGTAAGGCTATGGACGAGACGGAATTTGCCCAGCTTCCGGATAAAAAACGGTCCAAATTTAACAAGGATATCAGTGAACTGGAATCTATACTGAACGACTCACTGGTTGAACTGCCCCAATGGAAACGAGAGTCCAACGAAAAGCTGCAGAAGCTTAATCAGGAAACCATTGATCAGGCTCTGGAGCCTCTGCTCAAGTCACTGAAAAAAAAGTACAACAATCACAAGTCGGTAATAGAATATCTTGAGGCGGTTAAAAATCACCTGCACCGAACTGTGATTGATATTCTTGCTGACGACCGCAATATGGAGTCCAAGGATGACTCAACCAAACGACAGTCTCTGGTTGAACTCTATGCACCTAACCTGCTGATTGGTCACTCTGCCAGCGGTGCTGCGCCTGTCGTGTATGAGTCCCACCCTAACTACAAGAACTTGTTTGGTCGTATTGAATACGCCAGTGAAATGGGCGCTCTCGTGACCAATTACCGACAGATTTGCCCTGGTTCTCTGCATAAAGCCAATGGCGGCTATTTGTTGCTGGACGCTAACAAACTGCTGGAAGAACCTTTTGTCTGGGAGGCGCTAAAAAGAGCCCTGAAAGAGAGAGAGCTGACCATTGAATCTCCATACTCAGAGATGGGTCTACTTAATACCATCACCCTGAATCCGGAATCCATCCCTCTCAGCGTCAAGATCATCCTTGTCGGTTCCAGAGATATTTATTATCTGCTGCAACAGCTTGATCCGGATTTCCATGAAATATTCAGAGTTCTGGTCGACTTTGATGACCGGATTGCCAGAGACAAGGAATCGGTACATGCTTTTGCACAGCTGTTAAAAAACCGGGCAGATGATGAAAACTATCCGGCCCTGACGGCTGCTGCTGTCGCCCGTCTCGTCGAACACAGCTCCAGAATGGCTGAACACCAGGGTGAAATTTCTGCCAAGATCGGTGATCTGTTCGACCTGTTGGCAGAAGCAGACTTCATTCGTCGTATGAGCCGTGGCCGCAAGATCAACAACGAGCATGTTGATCGGGCTCTGGCCGCCAAGTCTGAACGCACTGGCCGAGTCAGCCAGCAGATTCTCGATGAGATGATTGAAGGCAGTATCCTGATTGATACCGAAGGAGAAAAGATCGGTAAGATCAACGGGCTCACTGTCATGTCCATTGGCGATACCAGTTTTGGTTCTGCAGCTAGAATTACGGCTGCCGTTTATCCTGGATCCCAGGGCATTGTAGATATTGAACGGGAAGTTTCCCTGGGTCAGGCCATCCATTCCAAGGGAGTCATGATCCTGACCGGCTATCTGGGCAGCAAATACGCCCAGAAGTTTCCCCTGGCTATCTCAGCCAGCCTGACTATGGAGCAATCCTATGGCTACATTGACGGTGACAGTGCAACTCTGGCTGAGCTTTGCTGCCTGGTATCCGCTCTGACCAATACACCTATCAAACAGGGCTTTGCCGTCACCGGCTCCATGAACCAGCATGGCGAAGTTCAGGCTATTGGCGGTGTTAATGAAAAGATTGAAGGCTTTTTTGATCTATGTAACGCCCGTGGCCTGACGGGTGAACAAGGTGTCATTATCCCTGCCACAAACCTCCGAAACCTGATGCTTCATCAGAAAGTCGTCGATGCCGTAAAAGCTGGCACTTTCAGTGTTTACGCGGTCAATCATGCTGACGAAGCTATGGAGCTTCTGACCGGCTGCAAGCCTGGCACACTGAACAGCCGTGGTCAGTACACTAAAGACTCCATCAATTACAAAGTTCTGGCTCGTCTGAAAGAAATCTCTGAACTCTCCAAGGAAGGCAGCTGATGATAAACGCGCTTGACCGACTATAGTGGGTCAAGCGCGTTTATCGTGGGTGTAAATCCTGAATTCAGGAACCATCAGTCTCTGGGTAAAGCGCTTTTTCTACAACTGTTTTGACACATGGGCAGAATCATGTGCCTTCATTTCGAGCTCGCGCATAACTTGTGTGGAGAAGTATAAATACAACGTCTAGGCTTCTCACCTACATTTTTTTCAAAGTTTATCACATGATTAAGCTGCAGCCTTTGCTGGCTCGATTCATCGTTCCAGTATTATGCCTGAATGTTTTGAGTCTGATGGCCGAAACATCGACTCAATCTCCAACCACAATCTTTTCACCTTCCCCACTGCTAATGACAGTATCGTGTAACTCTCTTCTTGATCCGACGATGCTTTCACGGCAAACGACGGGGGTTCAGCAACGACTAAAAGTGGATTCAGCATTTGTTAACAACCGACAGTGTATTATTCTCAGTGCCAACCCGGCAGAAAATTTAAATGAATTGATAGAACGGATACCTGAGGACACCGTTATATTACTCTCCTCCAAAACGGTCACTCCAACGACAGCTTCTCCATCCATTGCTCCTGTACTTACAACAACGCCTGTGTTCGCTTCAACCCCGGTTGAATACTTTGTCAGCAGTGCCATACGTTTGAAGAACGGTCAGGACATTCTTGGAGCGGCTGATCTGGGTTTCGCTATCATCAGGAATCGGCCAGCATTTAAAGACAAATATATGCTCGGGATCGGAACCACCGACGACTTCAAGCCTGACGAAACAAAAAGCAGCCGAATACAATACATTGCCTTTCGGCCAACCCGAGAAAATAACCGCCTCTCAATTGACTCCATTGTTTTTGCAGAGTGCTACAACCGGAAACTGATTTTAGCCGCAAACGATATCCATCTTTCTGTCCGGGCTGCGGTTGTTCTTGATTGCAGGAAGTCCCTGGATGCATCTGCCGATGATCGGATGCGGGGCCCGGGCTTGCAGATTTACGGAAACCTGATCGAAGGTAAAAAATACAGCACGATTCACAACCCTTTGCCCCATTTAATTCCGGACATGGGGATATTGATTCATCTACCTGGCATCAGAAACCAGACAGAACAATTAATCGTTATATCGAACACTTTTATGGGCAATATGGCACAAGCGGGTGAGTTTAGAATGGCTCCCGGAAGCAGCATGGACGTTATCGAGAATGAAGTCGACATTTCCAATGTCGGCTTCACTCGTCGCAACCCTTCTCGCAAAGGTGCTTTTGTTCTTGCCGGGGTCAAAGATACCGAAGGTTCTGGGGCGGTCGAAGCAGGTCTTCCCCGTTTTTACATGATTGATAATTACATCAAAGCAACACGGACGGCCATCACCGTCTGGGGAGGACTTGAACTGAACCTGGCTTGTAACCGCCTGCAGGCAAGCAATCCATGGTGGCAACCCCTGAACCAATCCAGCCTGAAAGCAGTCCACAAATCACTGGAAGATCTTCGCCAAAAACTGGCCGAACATAAAGCATCTGACCTGTGCCACAGTTATAAGATTTCAAGCGTTGTCATGCCAACACCCACCCCTTATACAAGCAACCCGATGGTGAATACCTGGATCGCTAACAATCATTCCACTTCTACTGCCTGCAATGGGCTGGTCAACCTTGAAGGTCAGCTATTCTTTGAAACAGAAATCTGCCAACCGGTCACTCCGCCCACTGCTTCCAGTGCAAGCGCAGCCCTGAGCAAAGAAACACGCTACCGTTATTCAGCAGGTGCTGCCATTGTGACTTCTGCTTTGGGTGTGGTGGCCACTCTGGCTGTATTATTGACTCTATAGGCCTGAGCTCATTCGTCCTCCGTTCAGAGAGTCAGGACGATTGAGTCTAAACTGCACCCATTTAGAAAAACATCAAGCCACTTATATTCCAGATTGCACCACGCACAAACCCAATAAGTGACATTTCGCTATCCATTTGCGCTCATGTGCGCTTTCGTAATAATACCGAAATATATTTCACTTATTCTGTGTTGATCAGCACTATTGTCGAGAGATAGTGATTCGATACACTACCTCTCCCAAAAAAATTGTCGTACAACATTTAATTAATATGCCTAAAAAGTCATTGATTGCCTTGTTAAGTCTGGCAGTTTCAGTATCAGCCACCTGGTTTCATTTGCAGCCAGAGCCTACGGTTAGTCTGGCTGAAGACGAGAAGAGACTGCTTGATCTACAGACTCACTGGTACCAAGGCAACGTCGTAACACTGGTCAGACACGCTGAACGCTGTGACCGCTCTGACAACCTGTGCCTTGATGGAGCAACAGGCATCACAGTTCCGGGTAAGGCAGAGGCTATTGCCGTCGGACAAAAATTTGATCATCTGCCCAATCGGACAACCGTCGTCTATAACAGCCCTGTCAAACGAACCCATCAGACTGCTAACCTGATGTTTGGTGAGAAAGCCACCAGTCAAGACTGGTTACGTGAAGGCTGCAAAGAAAACCTTTATGAAGATATTTTCAAATACAAGGAAGAAGGCAAAAATCTGATTCTAGTGACCCATAGCACCTGTATCGACAAGTTGGGTGAAGCTCAAAATAATGACCTCGTGGCCATGGATATACACGACATGTCTACATATAACTCATCCATATTCCTTGCCGTCAGTAAGGAAGAAAAAAACGCCTATACCCTGGGCTATCTTTTCGCTGATGAATGGGACAAGGCATTTAACAAAATTTAAGCCATCAGCCAATGCATTACCGATGAACATAGCACTGTACGTTTTCTCATTGCCTTCACCGTGTCAGTCGCTCAATCAGAGCAGCGTGCTGTGGAAAATGACTCAGCAGTTGCGTAGCTGAAGGCATTTCAAAATCAGCGAAATCAAAGCCCGGTGCAACGGTACAACCAGACAGAACGAATGAGGAGGAGTCGTTCACTTCCACCGCAAAAAGGCAACCGGCAGTCACGACAAACTGCGGAACCTCTCCGTTGTAAATATCTCTTCCAAGTATTGCCGCACAATAGTTGCCATCCGGAGCTATGACATGGATGGTCAGCGATGCACCGTCATAGAAGTGCCAGATTTCATCTTGCTGGATACGATGAAATGCTGAAAAATCGTTTCCCTCAAGCAAATAATAAATGGCCGTCGAAAAGTTCCGCTCCCCGGAAAACCGATCCGGCAGACTATCTCGTGCTACCACTTCATCGGAGCGATAAGTTTCCCGAAAAAAACCGCCCTCTGGATGAGGCTGAAGCGACAGTGCCTCAATCCAGCCGTTCGCATCCTTCACTACAAACACTCCTTTTTGGTGTAAGGCTTTATAGTGAGCTAACCCGGATCGTTCGTAAAGCTCAGGCGCATTAACTTTCCATGCATGGCATTTTGACATCCTCTCGCCCCTGAAGGAGCGAGATTCCCGTTAGTCACCTAACAGGCTTCCTGTTTCAACACGCCTTCCCTAGATGGTTGCTTACGCAGCCATCCCCG
>NZ_JAHHPN010000764.1:0-1235 GCF_024606325.1 Endozoicomonas sp. ONNA1 | reverse complement strand
ACCAATTTATTGCAACCGCAGTAGGACAGCCTTAAGTCCGACAGGCTGCTAGATGTTTACCAGGCTCGGCCATATCAACGTCATTCCATACTATCCTCCTCTGCGTATTGATCCGCGAATGCAAAAATATTGCCGGCAAACAACGTAAGTCCCTTAACAAGACTGACCAGGGGAAAAACAGCATTATTAGCTCCGAGATTGAACTGACCATTGCATCGAAGGAAGTCTCTGGGAAATTTTTTCTGCCTGTCCAAGCGGTGCAAAGGTTTCGGGTACAATATTTCATCCAGAACTCCCTCGCGCTTTAAGTGTTCTGAGTAGCACTCAGCAGAAGGAGTAAATGCACAAGAGGCTTTGACCTCATCAGGTTGCAGAGCCGTCCAGTACAGGATCTCCTGAGCCGTGCGAGTCAACCATGAAAGATATTTAGCATCGTCAAGCTGCATAAATTTTTGCAATCTTGGCTTGGGCTGTGATTCTTTTTCTTTTGCAAACAGACCCGACAGGTATTCGTTCAGTAGCTGTTCAATGAAGTTTTCTGTCTCTTTCACTGACTGGTCAATTTGATAATGATAATCCGCAGAGTCCCGACGCAAACGTGATCTTAACAACACAGCTGCCAGCAGGTTTTCACACATGGCATTGGCAAAACTCAACCGCTGTAAAACCTCTGGGGTATAACCCCAGGTTTTAGAGTCTGTAAAACCAAGGCCGCTTTTCATAGAGCCATAAAACTCAACATCACCCCAATCCCGCAAACCATCCCAGCCAAAATCGGGACGCTCAATGGCTTCGATCCAGCCTTCAAAATCTCCGGGTAATGGAAAGGCAAAATAATCCGAGTTCCCCAACAACGGACTGAGGAACACCCAACGACGCCCGGTAGCGTGAAATGACGGTATGGTTGACGTTGGCATAATGCCAAACTTGCCATTAAGTACGCCAATATCATGAATGCCATTCAACAGACCTTGCTCAGCAGTTGCGTAAGGAGTGCTGGTATCTTCAGAAGTGTGAGCGTATTTACCGTAGTGGTTTGTCGCCTTGAAGTGATAGACCAGAACGGCTCTTTCGCCACCAACATCGCTAACTTGCAGGCGGTCCGTGAAACATCGGGTACGCTCGGGAAGATCCTTTTCGAGTACAACGAGGTACTGACCAAAACGGGGTGTCTGGCTTTTAAAGCGGTCACTTTTGGCAATAAATTGATGCATAATGCCTTCTTGCGCCAGAGT
>NZ_JAHHPN010000763.1:0-4781 GCF_024606325.1 Endozoicomonas sp. ONNA1 | reverse complement strand
GCGTCTTATCGCTTCGGGCGATCAGCCCCCTGAACTGCAACGTCTGGGTCAATCAATCTTTGTCAATGACGATGCACTCCTGTCAGCAGCCGCCTCAGCCTATATTCAGGTTCATGTCCTGGAAGAGGATCTACAGCAGCAGGCGCTTAATGAACTGTTGGCACACAGCAAACCCGTCGGGTATGTTGTACACGTCGAGAACGACAAGCGGGTTTATCCTGTGCCTGAGGGCTATCCAAAGCTGGAAGTATCAGAAATTCCGGGGGAGGTGATTGTTTTCCATGGTCAGAAACTGAATCCGCATGATATCGCTGTTGTAGAAAGCATCCATAACCTCTGGCAACAAGCTCAGGGTGATAACCCCACTTCCGGATTAACAACAAAGATAAGAAAAAGGAAGGTCGAAAGCTACCAATACGTCATTCGAAGCAGGCAGATGGCAGTGCTGGAGGAGCTTGTTGCACGGCAAAACGCTGCTGTTAACGAAGGACAGGAGACGCTTGCAGGGGAAGATAATCCGGAGATACCTTCGCTTGAAATGAGAGACAGGCTGGCGATACGTTCGCTTGCATACTACGAGTCTCTCCATCAGGCGTTGGCCATTGCTGCTTCAGATCAAGCCGATGAAGTCGAGTTCACACTAAAACCAGAACACATCAAAATCGCCTCGTCATTTATCACACACACCTGGCTGCAAATGCAACTGGCAAAACACTTCAGCTTCAAACCCGTGCTTAGAAATCTTCTGAATAAACAGCATTTTGTTCAGAATATGCTGGATGATACTTTAGCCAGTATCTCCAAACTAATGAACGATTTTATTTACAATGACGAAGATTTTGCTGACAAAATCCGGCGTGACCTGGCCAGACAGCTGATTGAAGTGGATAACAAGCTCGAAGAGCTTCAGCTAAAAGAAGCCAAACTCGTCCAGTTTAAAAATCAACTGCAGCAAGCAACGGAAAGAGCCGACGCCAGTGATAAGGAAAAGCAGGAAACACAATATCGCTATCAAGACGCTAAATTTGCGTATGAAACTCTTCGACGCAACATGGAAGAACTGGAAAGCCAGAAGCAGAAACTTGATCAGGAAGTCAAACAAATTCCAAAGCTGGAACAACAACTCCATGATGCCAGACTGGAGGCCAGAAAGACTTACAACTCTGAACTGGCAGCAATGCTTGGCATTGATGACTGGGATGATACCCAGCCACCAGAAGGGCAAGCCAGACGTCTCTTGGAGAAAATTAATGACATGCGTTCAAAGGTTATCGCAACCTATACCGCACCAGAAACATCTGATGAAGAAGCTTTACAAGCAAAACCGGCGGCGTTTGAAGGCATATCAGGTACTACTCCGATCAATGAAGAGGATCTGAGTTACAGCGCTAATGGGCCCGTTCCAAATATAGATAAGACATTAGACGCAACAGGACGGTCCAGTAAAGAAGCTGCAAAGGCAAAACCGGCGGCCATTGAAGGCCGGTCAGGTATTACTCCAGTCAATGAAAACGATCTGATTTACAATGTTCTTGGGCCCATGCTAATTCAGGATGAGACATTATTGGAAGGAGCGAATCCAGAGCAAATTCTTGCTCCCATTGAAAGAGGCTGTGGTCTGGTCCCGGTTGACAAAGCTGACCTGAAGGCTCGTGTCCGGGCCATTAAGGAACACATTGAGCACGTCAACCACCCCAGCTACCTCAGGCAGCAGGATGAACAGGCCAATCAACAAACGGTTCAGCAACAAAGCACCACCCGCACAGAGGCTGAAAAAGCAGCAGCCACCAAAGCTCGCCTTGCACTCATCGCCTCACATTTAAACATGCCGGATTTTGATGACAATACAGATATTGACACACAGCATAAACTTCTGGTCGAGAAGATCAAATCACTAAATGCCTTAACACAAAAACTAACCAAACTGAGTGATGATCAACAGAGCGAGATTAAAACACTTCGCGAAGAGAATACTCGTCAAGAAGAAGATATTGCAAGACTTCGTCCCGCAGAACAGATGTATGCAATTAAGTTTAAGCTGAAGAAGCCAGCAGATTTGGAAGCAGAACTGGAAAGCCTCAGAACACCACGCCACATAGTTAAACCGGAAGTACTTTGGAAACTGGGCGCCGTGGAGAAAGCTCTGAAGATGGATGATTTCGGTGCAGAGGACGATGTCTATTACCGACGCAACGCCATTTCTGAGGCGTTACAGACATCCATCACAAAATTCAGGCAGAGAGCTGAGGAAGACGCGCTGAAGGTACTGAAGACTGCAGAAGAAATATTTGAGATCAAAGTCAATGAAGGTGATGACAACAGAGAAAGACTTCACAGAATTCGTGCAATACTCGACGGCGATGATGTCACCGAAAAAAAACTGGATGATATAGAGAATGCCCTCAGCAAAGAAAAGTTCACGTCCAATTACGAAACAACGGGGACAAAACCTGGAAAGCTTCATGAGCTTCTTACCTTTTTTGTCGAAGACGCAGATGAACGAGTCTTGGCACAGCAGACAAGCATGCTCAAAACTGCAGAGGACGAGCTGGGCATCGCCACGAGTAAAAACCTCGCTGCCATAGAAAGAGGTAAGGATTCCGTTGCTAAACTGGCCGAAAAGCTGCAAGTAGATTTAATAAAAGACGCCAGTCTGGAAGAACAAAAGGGTTCTCTTATAAACAGAATCCAGACGTTAAAGCCTCTGGTAGGCTCACTCTCTGTCGATGAAGAAGGGGTCAAAAGATATAAAAACAATCACATTGCTCGCGTACTCAACATTGAGGACTATAGAGATGATGCCCCAATAGATGATCAGGTCAATCGTATTTTAGAAAAGCTCGCAGAGCTGGAAGCAGTAGCAAACACAGCGGGTCAGCCTGACACTCATGAGCGTATCGAAGCTATCGATGCTGAACTTGACAGGCAAATAGCCCGCCTGGGCCCCAAACCCCGATACACTCTTGATCGTGAGGTGACCAGAGCCAGAAGAGCAGTAGCAGATGCTGAAAGTGAGCTGAAGGCTACTTATCGCAAGCTGGAGAACGTTCGTCGCAAACGACAGATATCTGCCGGTCCTGCTGACGTTAACCCAATCACGGATGAGGACAAGACAACGCCTGATCAGGTAATGAAAAAACTTCAGGCTAATTTAGGCCTGACACCGGTTGACAAGCAAACCACTGAAGAGCGAGTAAACGACATCAGAGATCTTTTACATGGAGAAGATTCAGAGAAACAATATGAAATCGCTCAACAACTGAAAGCTACCACATCAGAACTGAAAATCTCTGTTGACGGTGACCCTGACAGGCTGACAGAAGAGGATTACTTTAATGCCATTGTGACCCACGCGGACACTTATGGTCAGGATGAAGTTGATTATCCAGCGGGCGAACTGCCTGAAACCAGGAGAAAGTACGCTCAGGTCACGAAATTCCTTCATGAGCACGCTTTAAGAGTAATGGAAATGACCCATGCACAGGATGAAGAAAAGCAAGCACAAGAGGAACTGAATACTATAAATCAGGCGATCGACCACTCCAAAGACAGTGATCCGAAAGCTAAAACCAAACTTGAAGACGAAAGAGACGTGCAGGCATTAGTCCTGAAACAAAAAAGAGCAGTCATATCAGAAGCACAAGAAGACCTGGAAGCTCATGTAGCGACTCTTAGAGACCTTGAAGATAACGTGGGCCTCAAGCCAGACCCTACTGCCCACTATACTGACCGGGTTGACGCCCTGAGAAACAAACAGCTGGAGCTGGGAGGGGATGATGGTAGTGGCGGCAAGATTCTGCAGCTGACCGGGGAACAGGACACTCTGAACAGAGAAATAGAAGTCAGGAAATCGGAAATAGATAAATTAAAGAAAGTGCTGCATGCTGCGGAGGAAGCCGCCGAAAATGAAGGTGGTCCCTTCCAGTACACGCCGGGGCAGGCAAGAATACTGGCCGATTTGCACGCCTACATGCAGTCGCACTCCCTCAAAAAACAGGCTCTGGAAGCCGTAATTGGCCTGTCAGAATCGGCAGAACTAAACGGTAAATCGATACCCAATCTTCAGACTTTTGACCTGGACGATGAATTTGCGCCGATTCGCCTGCAGGCCCTGGCCGGGGACAATCTGCCCTTTAATCAGGCCAGTCGGATTGTAGCAGTCTTCAAAGACCTTAAGGCGACGTTCACCTTCGAGCTCGCAGAAGATCAGTCTCTGAATCCTTTGGAAGAAGTCCAGATGCTGGCGAGCCGGGCGAGAATTTACATGAACACCGGGGCACAACAATTCGACGATGAAATCCACGGCATAGGTGAAGCAGCCATTCACTTCATTGAGCATGAACCAGAGGGCCTGAAAAGCTTCTCGGAATACTTCGCTACTCATTCTGCCAGTGGTCACAGGATCATCACTCTGCTGCGTGAAGGTCTGATCAGCAAGGTTGAACTGGAACACTACATGAAGGCCGTCAGAGGTGTCGATGGTTATCAGCTGGTGGATGAGTTTGAGCACTTCATTGGCTATAAACACGGCGTCAGGGTGCCTGAGTTCAGGAAGGTTGTTCAGATGCTGTCCGACAAGGGTGCTGAGGAATTCATGCAGAGTGCCTTTACTCCTGTGACCGTGACCACCAATGGCCCGGCAGGCATGAAAGAATCTTTTGCCGGCATGAAGGAGTATGCCGCTTCTGTGATCGCCAACTACGTTCTTGACGATATTGCCTTTGAAAACGGCCGCAGGACGGCAGCATTCCTGACCAATGTTCAGGATACCCTGACACCTT
>NZ_JAHHPN010000762.1:0-2142 GCF_024606325.1 Endozoicomonas sp. ONNA1 | reverse complement strand
TCAGAGTCAGGCATGTCGGTATCACTAGTATCAGAGTCAGGCATGTCGGTATCACGAATATCAGAGCCACTAATGTCAGAGCCACTACTGTCATAGCCACTGCTGCCAGTATTAATGGTGTCAGAATCAATACTCTCAGAGTCACTGCTGTCAGAGTTATAAGGAGTCCTCATAGCAAAATTATAGTTATCTATGAACCAATCGACGAAATCATCCAGGTATTCTATCCGTTCTTCCAAGTGTTTTCTCTTCTTCTCTTCTTTGCTGAGTTGTTTTCCTTCTTGTTTCTTTGCTGCTTCGTCAGGTTTAACTCCATAAGGCTGCTGATTGGCATTGATGTCAAAAGTTGCCATATGAAATGCCAGCATCCTGCCTGATTGTTGTATCAGGTCGGCAAATCCTGTACCGAGGGTGACCATTATGACTTGGTAATCATTTTCATCAGGAAAAGTTTTTTGTAATTGTTGCTCTATGTATTGTCTTAAGGCCAGAAGCAATTCTTGAAATAATTCAGGGTTTTCACTTCCCGGGTAGTCTTCTGCATCTTTTAATACCTTTTCGAATATTTTGAATAATGTTTGTTCTTTGTCTTTTATCTCTGAAGAGCTGGTGATGGTGTCATCCCAATTTGATGCGCTAAAATAACTGGAAATGTTGTCAACATGTACCTTTGCCTGTTGTATAACGAAAGGATCAAGAATCAGACTTATGGCATCAATTAAACTCACGAACTGACTATTCGAGGCAACTAATTCTGGTTTTTCTTTACCATACTTTTTTACCAGATAGGACATTCGTTCAGCTGATTTTATATTACGTTGATAAAGGGGCATTTCGTTCTCATTAATCTCATTGTTGAGCAGGGAGGAGGCGGCTATTAGCAATGGTTCGTCCAATGTCTCAGGTTCTTCAGATTTTATGGGATCATTTACTTGTAGCAAAAAACTAAGGCGCATTTCTTCCAGCACTTTCAGGCCATTGAAGACTTTACCAGATTCTTTGACATTTGCTTTCAAAACTTCGTGACTTTCTATTGGTTTTTTTGTACCTAGAAGATCACCTTTTTTGGCAACCAGTCTTCCAATACCAGACAATTTAGTGGCACGAAGCAGAAATGAGCTAAAAAATAAATGAGCCGCTTCAGGGTGTGCTCTCTTTGAATGGATGGCTGTATAGTAACTCACCATCAACATCGCAAGGTTCTCCCGGTCTTCTGGTTTGGTCATATCGACAGGAGATTCGGTACCCCGGATGTTAAACAGAACGTCTATCATCGCATCCTCGACATCGTCAACCACAACATTGAGAGCTTTTAACACTTGCTGAATCATGCTCAGAATTGTCAGGCTCTCATTGGGTGGAGCTACCGGGACGTAGCTCAACATATTGTTTAGGGTTATGGTGTCTTCATCGAAGCCTGTATTGACCCCTTGGATAATGGCAGTAATTTGTGCATGGTTCATTGGTGGGAGCGGAATTTGAATTAAAGGCTGCGGTTGCAGTGCAGCAGCTCCCGCGGATTCTTGCGAATCTGAATCTGTTTTTTCGCTCCGCTCATTTTCATGGTTCATGACAAAGGTAAGATGGGTCGTATTCGGATTGAGAGCAAAAGAAAGGGGGTGGCCTAAATAAGCATTGTGATTAATCAAATCGTCCAGAAAACCAGACTTTTTTATCGCTCTATCTACAACAAATTTCTCTGGCACTGGCGTTGATAAAAGGTTTTCTGCGAGCAAATTTGAACAAGGGGAAGTCATCATGACGAGGCCAAGGGAAGCAGCAACAAACCGGTTGGCCTTGTAACGATGGAAAAATATCGATTGCTTTGCTTTTTCAGGTAATCGAGAAATGGAATAACTCATCAACATCTGCTTTCTTAAGTTTATGGATGCCCAGATAAACTAGTCCATGAATCGCAACAGTGCTCAGGTTTTAGTACCAGCCAGACTCAACCAGATCCCCAGGCCCTGGTTCGAGCTGGCAGTTTGTCGGGAAGCCTGCTGATGGCAATCCGCCTGAAAGAACAGGAGTAAGATTAAAGATAAGCTCCGTCAAGGCTACCTCATGCGAGCATCGTTACTGTCAGCGACTACTGTTAGGGTTATCACTGTCAGAGTCATAAGGAGCTTTCATAGCAAACTC
>NZ_JAHHPN010000761.1:0-3659 GCF_024606325.1 Endozoicomonas sp. ONNA1 | reverse complement strand
TCTTCATCAAAATCGATTTCTTCTTCCCAGAGGGTATACTGTATATCATCCAGTTTTTTTTCGGTGACATCATTGCCGTCAAGTATTGTACGAACCCTGTCAAGTCTTGCTGCTTTGTCATCACCTTCCTTGATATTGATCCCGAGTGTTTCTTCTACGGCTTCCAGTATATCCAGCGCCTCTTCCTCTGCCCTCTCTCTGGCTTTTGTGATGTATGCCTGTATTTCCTTAGAAATAGCGTGACGACGGTAATACTCATCGTCCTCGCTATCGAGGTTATCCATCTTCAGGGCTTTTTCCACGGCTCGCAGTTTATCAAGTACTTTAGGCTTGGATATGGGGTGACCAGGTGTTCTGATGTCGCTAAGTAATTCTTCCGTATCTTCAAGACGTTGAAACCTGTCATGTATGACTTCCATCAGTGCGTTGATGTCTTCTTCTGTGGTGTCTTCATTCAACTTGATACCAACAATCGCGGCCAAAGCACTTGTCATGACTTTGACGATAGTGTCATCCCTGCAGCATTGAGCTTTCTGTACTTGAGCATTCAGTGACTCAATTCTCCAAAGCAGGAGATTTTGTTGAACGTCAATATCTGCATTGCCATCAAACTCCTTAATGTTTAAATGTGAGGCTATGAGTGCCATGCGATCTTTGGTTGTATCTGCTTTTTCAGCCTCTGTTGGGGGGCTTAGTTGTTGAATACGTTGTTGAACGAGCTGAACTTCCAGTTGTTTAAGGTGCTGCTGAATGGCCTGACGACGGGCCTTCGGGTGGGCTTCGTCATCCGAAACCAGACCAAGCTGGCTTTCAATGATGGCCAGTCTGTGTGGAGCCTCCTCACCGACCAGCTCTGCCCTATAATGCAGATGCTGTTGAATGGACCGGGAGCGGGCTCCCGGATCGTCTTCATTGAGGGGTTTAATATCGAACTGGCCTTCAATCGCCGCCAGTTTTGCTTTTACAGCTTCCTCATCAAGCAGACCTGCTCCAGTAAAGGTTGCGGCGACCGCTCTGTTCATGTCATTAATTTTTTCTGAGAGGCGTCTGGCTTGCTCATCCAGTGGCTGGGTATCATCCCAGTCATCTATGCCAAGTTGTATTGCCAGTTCAGAGTTGTAAACCTTTCTGGATTCTTTTCTGGCATCACGAATCTTTTGTTCCAGCGCAGGAATTCGTTGGGCTTCCTGCTGGAGTGTTTGTGTCTGGCTATGCAATACTTCGTGTATGTTACGAAGCTGAGCAAGTTCATCCTCAACTTGTAGCCTGATTTGTTGTGCTCTTAATTTTTTCTTTTCACTGGCAATGGCTTTATCCACTGTGAGCCGCAATTGACTTTTAAGCTGTATGAGTTTGGCTTCTTTTATCTGTAGCTCTTCCTGCGTGCTTTCGATCTCAATCAATTGTCTGGCCATGTCGCTTAAAACCTGGTTAGCGAACTCTTCGTTTTTGTATAAAAATTCGGTCTGTAATTCGGAGGAAACGGGTATAATGCTGAGAATACTCCGAATAAAATGCGGGTTAGTGAGAAGACCTTTAATTACGGGTTTGAAGCTGAAGTGTTTTGCGAGTTGAACCTGCAACCAGATTGGTGTGATGAATAACGAAGCGACTCTGATGTGTTCCAGTGAGAACTCAAATTCATGGACATGATCTGTTGGAGTAGCACTGGTCAATGCCTGTTGTAGAGACTCATAGAAATCAAGCGAAAACATCACCGTTTGATCTTCTTGTGCACGTTTCCTCGCCTCATTTTCGCCAATGACAGCTTCTCCGGCTTCGTACCGCGCATCCCACTCTTCCAGCACTGCCATCTGCCTGCTTCGAATGGCGTACTGGTAGCTTTCGATCTTAAGGTTTTTAACCTTTGTTGTTACTGCAAGAGCGTGGTTATTACCCTCAGCTTCTTGCCAGAGTGTATAGAGGGTTTCTACAAAGGCGATATCCGCAGAGTTCTGCTTCTGACCATGAAAAACAATAATCTCTCCCGGAGCCTCAGTCACTTCCAGTTTTGGATAACCGGTGGGCACAGGGTAAGTCTGCCTGTTATCCTCAATGTGTACTACATATCCGACGGGTTTATGGTATGACAACAGTTTATTCAGAGCTTCCTGCTGTAAATTTCCTTTCAGTACATGAACCTGCATATAGGCAGAGGTGGCGGCTGCCAGCAGAACCTCATCATTGACAAAGAGCGACTGACCCAGACGTTTAAGTTCAGGAGGCTGATCCCTTCCTGAGATAAGACGCATGAATGTACGCCCACTCACTTCAACTTTTTCTACTTCAATGGTGGCAAGGGCAACATAGTGGTCACTGGTTCCGAGGTTTCCTGCTCTGACATCTGCACCTTGCAGCAATCTATACAGTTGTGCGGGGCTGGCGATTTTCGTTAAAGGTTCTAAAAATAAGTCAGAGAAAGTTATTTGATCACGAACAGCCTCAACAGAATCCTGATCGGTCATTCCGCCTCTGACTTCAATGACCAGTTCCTCTTCTTCAAGGTTATGGGTGAACCTGAAGATTCCCTCTCCACCTACCTTCAGGACTTTAGTGTATTTCTGAGCAGCACCGTTCTCGTCTGTTTCAAACAGGTCAACGCTGGAAACGGCACCATCAATGAAAGAAAGAACCTCTGTAAAGCCATTAGAAGGAACGAGATAGTCCGCTCTGGCTTGAGTCAGATCAGGGTAGGTAGTGGTAAAGGATTTGGGTATTGGCTCCTGGTCATCACCTAAGGTTGGCTTAAGTATGACCTCACTCTGGATAAACTCCACATGTCCATTGCCCGAAATATCGACAGACTTTATCTGAAGCTTGCGCTCGGCCAGTGCTTGTGTGCTTATGATGGAGGAGCTGATTGCAACTGCTACTGCAAGGCTTAATGCATTGGAGCGTGCATTTGTCATACTACTACCTCAGAGTTAACGAAGCCCTTATGTATTCCTTTATTCCGCCTTCGATTGGATGGCTATGAAGAGGTCATCCGCTGATTTCTGATATCAGAGTTCGTCACTGATACCCTTATCGTCTCCCTTGGGAAGTGTTGTTTTATCAATAGCAGTAAGTTTCTTATTACTGCCTTGTTGCCTCTCAAAGAAGGCACCCAGAGTGTAGGAGTAGGGAATGCTGTCAGCATGGGAGAATGACCATTTAGGCACATTTTCCCTGAAGTATTTCTCCCAGCCATGCTCATACATCCTCATGGTGTGATCACGTCGTTCACGGAACTGAAGATAATGCTCGTTCCGCGTCCAACCGTGCATCATGTCCTTTGATTTAACACGCTTTGCATACTCTTCATTGGTTTCACTGAATCGCTGAGGCGTGGCAATGGCAGTGCGTTTCACATAGTCAGATTCCGTTTCACCCACGCCTCTCCAGCGATTAAGCTTGTCAAGACTTCGGCCCAGAGGTCCGCCTAGCCACTGAGTGAGGATCTTGTTGTCGTTCATAAAGAAGTCGAAACCGAGACTCGACACCAGGGCGAATCCGAAGGTTTGCGCATAGGTAAACCCGGATACCAGACCGTGGGCGTACGTTCCGGCCGTGGCTACCGGACCCAGCACGAGACCGGCTGTGGCCGAGGCCAGGGTTTTCACTTTTTCTGGTGTGATCCTGTGCAGCAGTGGTACCTGAACTCCTTGCCCGGTAGCCAT
>NZ_JAHHPN010000760.1:0-3937 GCF_024606325.1 Endozoicomonas sp. ONNA1 | reverse complement strand
ATCAGAGCAAGGGTGAATGCATGAATCAAGATTATAGCGACGTTGCTCAATAAATGGTTTGAGTCCGGTTCTGGTTTTTTTATTAACATAAGATCCATGACTCCGGCTCCGATTGCGAGTCCGGCCATTGCACCAGTCAGAACAGTGTCTTCAACTCCGGATAACGATTCAACTGCAGGTAGGGAGAGTACCAGAGTCCTGAATGCGGCTGCGAAAAGGAACAGGTTTAAGGCCTCAGAAGATAGGGTTCCCGTGACTCCAACTGTGGCTCCGGCTATTGATCCGGCTAAGGCTTCTGCTTCTACATTGACTGTACTACTAACGCCTGAATTAACTACTGAAAAAGATACCGTTGCTAATATTGTTTCTGCCAATGAAGCAAGCACCAGATAAGGAAAGATTGCTTCTATATGTGAAGAGCCTTTGGTGACCCACTTGTCATAAACGATGGTCGCGACCATAAGGCCAGCGACTGATTTCACCATGGCATATTCACTGTAGGTATAATCTTCAGGTTGGATTGAACGTCTGGCACGATGCCTCAAAGTCTCTACGGTACAGGCTCCGGCTACCGTTCTTGCCACTGTCTCACGTGTAAAGTAAGTCATAGCTATTAAGGGTATAAAATGAGGGTCGTCAGTAGTGTATGTGTTATAAATAACGAGTCCTGTTCTTACAAATCTCAGAGGCTGCCACCAGGGCTGATCCGGAGGCCAGAGTGATAAGTGTCCGGCCAAAGCAATCTCAGTGGAGGTGATAAGGGCTGCGAGTTGATTATAAAAAGAAGAATTGACTTTTTGTAACTCATTTTGCTCTGTACCAGACAGACTAAACCGAATCGTATGGGTAGATACCCACTCGGTTGATTTGCAGATGCTGTACCAGAATCCGTAACTGATCAGGGTAGAAACTGCCAGCCCGGAACTACCACCGACCAGTTTCAGACCGTCTTCAATTAATGATGTATTATTGTGGTGGCTCAATAAGTTAAATTGTTCTTCTTTCGATACGCTTGAATGAGCGACTGAGTATATCAATAATAGGCATGAACATAGAGGAATTAGTTTGCCGGTTTTTTTCATCATTCATGCTCTTGATCAGGGTGACTGATTTGATTAGCAAATGATCAGTCAAACCTTACCTGCCAGAAGTAACCTGATTCTTTAATTACATCCGCTACAAGATTGAGCACTATCAATGAAACAAGGTGTACAAATAATCCAAAGGAGCATAAAACTTCTTCCACTGGTTACGGGTGGTTTCTGTGAAACTTTCTTCAAGTGTGACACCATAAACAGCATGGTTTGAAAGTCCATTGAACAAAGCGAGAGCTAATGCAGGAGCCAGAGTAATCGCGATGTTTCTCATTAAATGCCTTGAGTCCAGTTCCAGGCTTTGTTGCAATAGAAATTGCAAGAAAACGACTCCGTATGTCATTCCGACTACGGCTCTGGCTACGTCTATGTGATAGTGTGCAGGTATAACTATGGCAAAGGCAATGGTGCTAAGTGTAGCTGTATCCAGGAATAGATCTCCATGCCACCAAAGAGCTATGGTTCCGGCTGCTGCCACCGATCCGGCTATTGCTCCGGCTCCAGCTGCTGCTATGGCACCTGCTTCTTTCTCGACTCTATCAGCACTGCCTGAATTAGGTAATGAAAGAGAGCATATTGTTGATAATGTCTTCGTCAATGAAGCAGATATCATGTAAGCAAAGGCTGCTTTCACAGAAGTTAAACCTCTGTTGAGCATCTTTTTATAGACTATTGCCCCGACTATAATGCCAGCGACTGATGACAACATTTTATATTCACTAAGGGCATAATTTAAAGGTTGGGTTTTGCCTATGTCCTTATGCCTTAAAGCTCGGATGGTAGTGGCTCCGGCTACGTTTCTTGCCACTTCCTCATGGCTTAAGTATGCCGCAGTCATAACGGCGGCAGGATAAAAAGGACAGTTCGTGTATGTTTGATAACCAACGTATGCTGTTCCTGCAAATCGCAGTGGCTGCCACCAGGTTAGCTCAAGGGGCCAGAGTGATAGGTGCCCGGTTAAAGCAACTTCAGTGGAGGTGATAACGGCTGCGAGTTGGTTGCAAAAAGATGCTTTGACCTCCTGTAATTCACTTTCCTCTGTGCGAGGCAGGTCAAAGCGACCCGTTAGGGCAGTTACCACCTCGGGTGATCTGCAGATGCCGTACCAGAATCCATAATTGATTACAGTGGAGACTGCCAGCCTGGAACTACTAATGAGCAGTTTCAGGCTATCTTCAACTAACGATGCGTTATTGTAGTGGTTCAATAAGTTAAATTGTTCTTCTTTCGATAAGCCTGAATGAGCCAATGAGCTTATAAAAAATAAGCACGTGAATAGTGTTAGTGATTTAACGCAAATTTTCATTATTTATATCCTAAATTCGGATACTGATTTTATCTGAGAAAATGATCAACGAATTTTCACCTGTCGGGAGTAAACTGTTTCAACTGATCAGCATACGCAAGCACTTTCATAGTGTCCCTGCCATTTGCCCCTTTACTGTTGATAAAAGACTTTATAGTTCAGCTATGAAGTTTAAGCCACTTATTGGAAGGTGTTGACTATTGTGCTGTCCGAATCAGGAGCAAGTTTCGCCTCGAACGATCAAAGGTGTTTTTGGAAACAGGCCGATATAAAAGTCGGTGGGATGATTTTGTCAAGTTATTCTAACAAAGAGAAACGTCAGCTGACATTTAAGTCATTCAGATCCTTCGCGAAGCGTTCAAAGCAACTATTTGTCAATTAAACAAGGTGTACAAATAATCCAAAGGAGCATAAAACTTCTGCCATTGGATACGGGCTGTTTCGGTGAAACTTTCTTCAAGTGCGACACCACAAACAGCATTGTTTGAAAGGCCATTGATCAGAGCCAAAGCCAATGCAGGAGTCAGGGTAATGGCGACGTTTCTCAATAAACGGTTTGAGTCCAGGTATGAGTTTTGTTTTATCAAAATTACCATGACTCCAATTCCGACTCCGACTCCAGTCTGAGCTCCGGACAGGACTTTGTCTTTAACTCTGTATATGGATTCAACCTCAGGTAGAGAGAAGGCCAGAGTGCCAACTGCGGCTATGAACAAGACTGGGTTTAAGCTCCAGGCCGCTACGACTCCGATGGCTCCGTCTGTAGCTACAGCTAATGATCCGGCTAAGGCTCCGGCTAAGATTTCTGCTCCTGCTTCTACCTCTGAGGCATGAGCACTTTCTGAATTAGATGCTGATAAATAGCCTATTGCTAATATTGACTTTGACAATGAAGCAGAAAGGAGATATACGAAGCTTGCTTCAACAGGTGAAAAGCCTTTGCTGACCAACTTTTCATAAACTATTGTCCCGATCATCAAGCCAGCCATTGATTTCAACAGAGCGTATTCACTGAAGACAAAATCTTCAGGTTGGATTGAGCGTCTATCGTGATGCTTCAGAGCCTGCACGGTGTCAGCAGCGGCTGCGGTTCTTGCCACAACCTCATGGGTAAAGTAAGCCATTGTCATTATGGGTATAAAATAAGGATCCTGAGTAGTGTATGCTCTGTAACCAGCAAATCCTGTTCCTGCAAATCGCAGCGGTAGCCACCAGAGCCGCTCAAGGGGCCAGGGTGAAACCTTTCCGGCCAAAGCAACCTCAGTGGAGGTCAGAACGGCTGCCAATTGATTACAAAAAGATGATTTGACCTCTTGCAAGTTGTTTTTCTCTGTGTTGATAGAGCTAAACCGTCTCGCAAGGTCAGACAACAACTTGGTTGATTTGCAGATACTGTACCAGACTCCATAATGGACCACAGTGGAAACCGCCAGCCCCGAGCTCCTGCTGACCAGTTTCAGACTATCTTCAACCAGTGATGCATTATTGTGGTGGCTCAATAAGTTAAATTGTTCTTCTTTCGATACGCCTGAGTAAG
>NZ_JAHHPN010000759.1:0-2216 GCF_024606325.1 Endozoicomonas sp. ONNA1 | reverse complement strand
CCTCTTTTCTGGCATTCAAGGGCAATTCTCAGGAAATCTCTCTGCAACCCCCCAAAAGGAAAATACTTGTAAAGCGCAAACGCCAGTATCATGAAGGCTCCTCTGGCAGAAGCTTCTCCAGATAGGGCCAGACATAATCGGGAGTCATGGGCGTGAAGATTTCCGGGTCGGCTTTAGGGAGCTGACGCTCAGGGCACTGGTCAACAGTCAGATGAGTTTGAGAGCTTCCGTAGGCTCCTACCCGGTCGGGACGGGTCGGACCATAGAGAGAAACAGCGGGTGTTTCCAGAGCTGCCGTTAGATGACCCAGTCCCGTATCGACTGCAACCGCAGCTTTAGCATTGGCTATGACGCCAGCAATGCACGTTAGACTGAGGCGTGGCAGCACCTCAATATTATCGGAACTCTTTGCAATGCAATTGGCTCGCTCTCTCTCTTTTTCGTTGCCCCACGGAATGACGATATGCATCCCAGCTGCCTGAACTTTTTGGGCCAGTTGACACCAGTAGGTTTCTGGCCAGTGTTTGGTAGGCCATGTGGTGCCATGGATAAAAACGACATAGGGTTTATTTTTAACCAGGTCGTCATCGAACCTGGATTGGTCGAGCAAAAACTGTCCGGGTTGCTCTGGCAATGGGTAGTTTAGCGATTTGGCGAACAGCTGACGTACACGCTCTACTGCGTGTTGTTCCCAGTTGACCGTTTGTGGAAAGTTATAAAATTTTGCAACAACAGGCTCTCTGGCTGAGTTTTTATCCAATCCGAACTTAGGGCCTTTTGCCATGCGGGTAATCAGGGCACTCTTCAGCAATCCCTGGGCATCAATGACGGCATCATACTGTCTGGCTTTAAGATCCTTGCGAAAACGACACCACTCTCCTGAACTGACTGTTTTCAGGATCGAATTTCGCCATCGGCGCACAGCGACAGGTATGACTTTATCGACAGCAGGGTGCCAGCGCGGGATTTCTGCAAACCCTTCTTCGACGACCCAGTCAAACCGGATACCCGGAATGGCTTTTGCGGCATCGGTTAGGGCTGGAAGCGTGTGAATTACGTCGCCCATAGATGTGGTTTTTACAATAAGCACTTTCAACCCTGAATCTCCAGAGTCTGTTCACCAGAGAGTCGCTTCAGGGCGTCCAGAACCATTTCGGGTCCCAGCTTTTTCATACAGTCCATATGTTCCAGAGGGCATTCACGTTTGAAACAGGGGCTACAGTTCAGTCCCAACCAGAGTGTTTCACTGTTGTCGTTCATTGGGGGGGTATGAGCGGCAGTGGTTGAGCCGTAGACAGCCACCAGTGGTCGAGAAAGTGCAGCGGCAATGTGCATAAGACCAGAGTCGTTTGAAACCACAGCGCTGGCCAAAGACATCAGGTCAACAGCATCGGCCAGAGTGGTTTGTCCTGCCAGATTAAAACAACGCTTTTGCAGGTTTCCGGGCAGGTAACTCATGATTTCATCGGTGACAGCGCGGTCTTTTTCGGAGCCGAATAACCATACTTGCCAGCCTTTCTGAGCCATCGTCAAAGCCACCTCGCCATAATAACCGGCAGGCCACTGTTTCGAGGGGCCGAATTCAGCGCCGGGACACAGCGCAAGAATGGGCAGGTCATCGGATAGTTGATAACGGTGCAATGCATTGGCAACACTATGGTTTTCAACACTCAAGGCGGGTTTGGGGAGAGGAGAGGGCAGTGGCGACTTTGCCGGATAGGCTAAAGCAACAAAGCGTTCAACCATCAGAGGGTATTGTTCTTTATCCAGAACTCTTAAGTCGTTGAGCAGGCCGTACCTCATTTCTCCCCGCCAGCCAATTCTGACGGGAATGCCAGCAAGGAATGGTATCAGGGCAGACTTCAGTGAGTTGGGTAGAAGAATGGCCACGTCATATCCTTCAGCTTTCAGGTTTCTGGCTATCCTGTTGCGCATGGTCAGATTCAGGCTGCCGTGTCCTACAGGCATATCTATCCCGCTGCGAACTTCAGGCATTCGCTCAATGATGGGGCGGCTCCAGCCTGGTGCCAGCACGTCGATGACAGCCTCTGAATGTTGTCGTTTCAGGGCAATGAACAAAGTCTGAGCCATTACCATATCCCCCACCCAGGAGGGACCGACAATCAAGTACTTCACGGTGTGGCAGTTCCTGTTTCCAGCTCTTGCAATTGGTCAAAGTGAACAACCTGATCTGGCTCTGATACGCATCCTTCCTC
>NZ_JAHHPN010000758.1:0-13984 GCF_024606325.1 Endozoicomonas sp. ONNA1 | reverse complement strand
TGTCTTGTGTCTTGTGTCTTGTGTCAATATAGACGACTGATTTTAACGATCAGTGTACCTTGCTGCTCAGGTCCAGTGGCGCAATCATGTTTTCTGGTTTGAGGATTTCGGCCAGTTGCTCATCCGTCAGCAAGCCTTCTTCCTTAACCAGGTCTACTACACGACGACCGGTCTTCAAGGCCGTTTTGGCAATACGGCTGGAGTTCTCGTAACCCAGATAGGGGTTAAGAGCGGTGACCAGGCCAACAGAGTTGTAGACATAATCCATACATATATCTTTGTTAGCAGTGATGCCCTTAACGCAGCGATCGGACAGCATGAACATACCGTTGGTGAGTTGCTGGATGGATTCCAGAATTTTGTAAACCAGTACCGGCTCAGCGTAGTTTAGCTGCAGCTGGGCTGCTTCAGAAGCCATGGTTACTACCAGATCGTTGCCAATAACGTGGAAAGCGATCTGGCTCATGGCCTCAGGAATAACCGGGTTAACCTTGCCTGGCATGATGGAAGAGCCAGGCTGCATTTCAGGCAGGTTGATGTCATTAAAACCACACAGAGGGCCGGAGGAGAGCAGTCGCAGGTCATTACTCATTTTGGACAGCTTTACGGCCATTCGCTTCAGGGCGCTGGAGAAAATGACAAAAGCGCCCATGTCAGAGGTGGCTTCTACCAAGTCACCCGCCAGAATCATATTCTGGCCGGAAATCTCAGACAGGTACTTAACTGCTAAGGGTGCGTAACGGTTGTCGGCAGTGATACCCGTACCAATAGCAGTACCACCCAGGTTGATTTCGCACAGCAGCTTGGCCATATCCTTGATACGGTCAATGTCTTCACCAATGGTGGTTGAAAAAGCACGGAATTCCTGGCCCAGCGTCATAGGCACGGCATCCTGCAGCTGGGTACGACCCATTTTCAGAACGTCCTTAAACTCTTCTGCTTTGACATCACAGGCGTTCTTCAGACTCTTGGCGGCTACAACCAGTTCGTTGTGCTTCAGCACCATGGAAAGACGCATTGCCGTTGGGTAAACGTCATTGGTGGACTGAGCCATGTTGACGTGTGTGTTAGGGTGCAGGTGCTCGTATTGACCACGACGATAACCCATTAGTTCCAGCGCGCGGTTGGCAATGACTTCGTTGGCATTCATGTTAGTGGAGGTTCCGGCACCACCCTGAATCATGTCAACGGTGAATTGGTCATGCAGTTTACCGGCAATAATTTCGTCACAGGCGTCCGCGATGGCGTCGGCTTTGGCTGCGTCCAGCATTCCCAGATCACGGTTGGCCAGTGCGCAGGCTTTCTTAACCATGGCCAGGGCTTTCGGAATGTTAGAGAAGTGGTTCAGTGTGACACCGGAAATGTTGAAGTTTTCCAGGGCTCGCTGAGTCTGGATGCCATAGTAAGCCTCCCGGGGTACAGGGGCTTCACCCAGCAGATCATGCTCGATGCGGTATTCGTTCAGATCAGTATTATCCAGTGCCATTGATGTATCACCACTAAAAAGGAATATCGGCAACAAAAGGTGTGGAGTCTGGTTAACCACCACCTCAAAGAACAAGGGTTAGTCTGTTCCTGCTTAGAACATCCGGCAATATGAAATTCTACTTATCAAACTATTACAGATCTCATCATGAAAGGTCTTAACGGGCATTAACAGGTTATGAGCTTCGCCTTTGGCTATTCTTTTATATAGAGTTTCAAGGGCTTATTGCTAATGTTACTGAAACATATTCCAGGTTTGCTCTTCAACCCGGAAGCGAATGGTCTCAGATTCGTTCCCGGTATAATCAGACAGCCCCTCTAACGAAACTGGTTACGGTCTTTTTCCGGGAATCTGGACCGAAGACGGAATTTATACTCGACTAAGGAGTCAGTGCAATGGATGGCAGCAAGCTCCCAACGGGTCTTCAGCCCACATCAATGAACCCTCACGCAGCAGCGCCAGATGTCGGGGAAACGGAAAAGGTCGGGCGTAGCCGTCGTCAGAACAGAGTGGTCAAATCCATCAGGAATGTTCTGAAAAAGTTGTCAGGACTGGCTAAACGGACGCCTCGTGATGCTCCGATACAGCAGAGACAGGTTGCCATAGTCAGGCAGCCCGAACCCTGGAGGGTGTCTGGCAATACCCGCCCCCCGGCTCAGGCAGACAGCATTTTCAAACAGCAGGGCTATGTCTTTGACGAGGTGACAATGGATCAGGGTGACAAGCCTGAGGTTCAAAGGGCTTATCAGCAGGCCAGAAATCAGTATGAGAGTGCGGCCGTCTCTGTAGCGAAAGAAGTGCTCAGTGAAGCCCGGCAACAGACGGATAGTGGTGAGCTGATTCTGGCAATGAAAGAGTTCATCCAGCAGCATGAGCAAAAGATTCATCAGGACTATGAACCCGTAACGAAAGAGATGTTGGATGATCTTCGGAAGCTCCCTCATAAACTCCTCAACGAATTATCTCTGAGAAATGTCGATAGAGAGGTTGCTGGTGAAGTGTTCAAGATGCATCTGCAGGAAAGCAGGGATACCCAGACCCTTTTAAATCACTACCAGATGCCCGTGTCCGATGCTGAGGTGGCTGTTCCCGGCAGTACTCATGACCACAAAGAGTTTTTCAAGTTACAAAAGCTACAGTTTGATACCGCCAGAGAGGTTCTGAATAATAAACTTCAGTCGGCCCGGGGCGAGGGGGATAAAGAGGTTGCGGCGCGATTGACCAATCTTGATCGACAGCTATTGAATGAGTTAGGACGACTTCAGCAAACGGTTCAGTTAAAAGGCGATGAACCTGTCAGCAAAGAAGAGATGCGCAAGGCCAACGAAGATTATCCGAAAATGCTGCAGGATGCCCTGGTGTCAGCAGGGGTTGATAAACAAACCGTGGCCAGCGATTTCGAGGCGGCTTATATCAACCAGTTAAATAATCGTTCCTGGAAAACGACAGAAAAATCTTTTTCTCAGGCTGGTATTGAATTCATTTCCAGGCAGCAGCCTGCGGCTGAAATCAGAGTGCCTGAGTCTGTAAAGGGTGAAGTATCCCGCCTGTATGATATTGACTATGAAGGTCGTGGGGTCGGCTGTCTTGATTCCACCAATACAGATCATGCCACAAGCCTGAATCGCAGTGATTTTTCGATTAATAATAGCAATGTCTATACTGGCATACGGCATGGGATTGCTGATCCCTATGGTGTCAAAGGGAATCCGGATCTCAGGGCTGAAGGGGGGAAAGCGAGGGTCAAGGAAATCCTGCTTTCGGCCCTTGCAACCCGGCCTGATATTTTTGAACAAGCTCTGGCAGCAGCAGAAGGAGGGCCAGTTCCGACCCTGATGACGACTTCCACTTCTCTGGTCACTACCGGTCTGGGTTCTGGAAAAGAGAGAAAAATCCAAAAAGCTCAGAATGAAGCTTTCAAACACTTTACCGATCCTGCAAAGCAACCTGTTACACTAGAACTTCCGGGGGCTGATGGACAGACCCGAACCATCAAACTTAATTTCAAACAGGCACGCTTTAACATTCCTGTAAACTGGGGTGGGGTGGGTGGCGCTTCTCTGTTAACAGGTGGGCGATCTTTCCAGAAAAAAATGAACGATCCTGCTATGGAAATGCTGGTGGGCAAGTCAGATAAAGCGGGCATTCAAGGGGGGATGGCCGGTGAATTTCTCAGTAATATCTCAAAGAAAGGTGAGGCCATCATGGCGCAGGCCAGGGGCGCCGAAGCGGCTGGTGATAGAAAAAAAGTCTCTGAACTGAATGCTCAACTGGATCAGTTAAAAAGGGATGCTCGATCAGTAGAGGATCTCACTGCCCAGATTAAGTCGATCTATAAAAAAGGTCGGCACTACCATCATCATCATGATGCCTATAAACTGGCGTGCAGAGTAGCCCTGTTGACTCATAAAGTGGGGGCTGTGCCAATATCCAATTGCAAAAGCGGTAAAGACAGAACTGGAATGCTGGATGCCGAAATCAAGTTTCTGGCGGCCAGAATTAATCCGGAAACTGGCAAAGTACCTGAGCCTGGGCCTATTTTGGATCCTGCTGACAGAGCCTTGTTCCAGACGATTCTCCGGGAAAGCGGTAATCTGGAAGTTCAGGAACAAAACGTGGGTGTCCGGGGGTATAAAACAGAACATGTTAAATCGATCACCGAAAGAGTTGGTGATCCTGACATTCGTGAAGAAGTCAGAGGGCTTTCCAAAATAGTGCGCTCCTGAGGAATTTTGTCTGTATGGCGCGGTCTAAGCTGGATGGGAAACAGAAATCAAACATACCGGGAGACACATTTATGAATAATAGGATCAAACACACAGGGATCGTCTTGCTGCTTTCATTCTCTCTGGCCGGTTGTACGACCGATCAGACAGGGACTACCTACTCTGCTTCTGAAGCGCGTCAAATGCAGACAGTCCGGTTTGGTACAGTAGCTGAATCCAGACTGGTCAAACTGGAAGGTACCCAGGGCGAGGTTGGTACTGTGGCGGGTGCAGCGGTGGGTGGTATTGCCGCTTCCAGTATTGGTGGTCAGCGTGAAAGCGCCATTGCTGCAGTAGCTGGAGCCGTTGCCGGTGGTGTTTTGGGTAATATGGCCGAGAAGAAAATTACTTCTAAGCAAGGGGTTGAGCTGACAGTGAGGCTGGATGATGGCTCTTATGTTTCTGTTGTTCAACAGGTTGACCCTGCGGTTAACTTCGCTGCGGGCGATAAGGTAAAGATCCTTACCCAGGGCACTGCCAGTCGGGTTGTTAAGGTGCAGTGAAGTAAAGGTGGATGGGCTTGCTCAAAGCCCTCTGACAGCTTCTCAGAGGATCTCCTGAGGTCTCAAAAGGTAATACTCTACAAACAGTTTTGGCTTATTATCCACTTTAAATTTGGTCACAGGCTCAAATGCAAAACGTCCCAAAAATTCAGCCTCAGGGTAGTTCTTTTCAAGCCGACGCCTGACCTCTCCTGAGTACCGTTTGCCATCCATTATGACAATGATCCCGCCTTTATTGCGGAAATCTTCTTCTTTCATCCAGAGACTTTCTTCCCGGTTCAGGCCAAAATATGGAATGGTTTTTCGATTGCGGCTATACGCCACCAGTTCAGCAACGTGGTAGTGAAGGCCGCCCAGATAAGGCATGTAACGGTCGTTCTCAGGGTGATCTCCCTGATGTAATGCCCATAATTCTTCCGCTTTTAGCATCTGGGCCCGTAGAGGCGTGAATTCCACCGAATCCCAGTAATCCTCATCAAAGACAGGTTTGAACAGCAAGTAGCTGCATCTCAATGAGACAAACAATAGCCCAGTGAATAAACACCAGAACGCCACTCTCTTGAAACGCTGGTCATCAATCAATGGACGAGTCCAGGCCAGCAATAGCAGGGGCAGCCAGGCAAAGTAGGGGGTAGCCCACCGGGATACGAGCTTTTCACCGGTTATCAGTCCAAACAAGAGTGTAAAAGCGAATGGACCTGTAGCTATGGCGATTAGAAATACTTTTTTGAAGCGATCATAATCGACAAGAAGCTTGGGGGCTCTGAAAAGTGGGATCATTAGAAGGAAAAATACAAGAACATTACCCAGGTTGTTCTTAATAAAGTCCAAAGGAAATATCAGATGATCCCAGTTTGAACCTGTTCCGTAACGATCACTGTCAACGTAGTTTTCTCCCAGATAGCTTACTGCCGCAAATTCATGCTCCCATAGCCAATATAGATGGGGGGAGGCGATGGCCAGAGACAGAATCCCGCCCAACCAAGGGCCAATGGAGGAAAGAGCGAGGTTGCCTTCCCGGGTGATTAAAAGAACAATCAGTAAGGGAACAAACAATACAGCGACCTGATATTTAGTCAGGATGGCCAGTCCTGACATGATTCCAGTCAGCAGCCAATAACCCAGAGATTGGCGGGTCACTGCAAAATAAAAAGTCAGGACAAGAAAGGCCCAGATTGGGTGCTGAAGCGTATCTGGTGTTAGCCTTTCTACCCGGTTGCTGTAAAAGAGAATGCCCTGTAACAGAAAGACCGCCAGCAGTGCGCCTGCCTCGGTTAAATATTCTCTTGCAAGACGCCAGACAGCAATAAAAGCAATCACTACGCTGATCTGGGCAAATAGATAGACAGGCCAGTCGCTGGCGTCACTTAAGTTTGAGGAAAGAGCGGCAGTCCAGGCTGCCAATGGAGGATGTTTTTCATACCCCCATTGCCAGAGATTCCCCCAGGCAATGCCTTCAAGTGTGTCAGAGTGAAGCGTGTTTCTGACTATCCAGGGACCGAGGGTCCAGAAAATTAGCTGGAAAAAGCAGATCAGGCTGAGCCAGCGAAAAGGGTGTTTTATTACCACGGATGAGGGTGAAGAGTCAGCAATCATTGCTTCATTCTGCACAGATCCACTCCTGTTTGTTGACAGCTGTCTGGAAATTGTTGGCTCGATAAATAATCAAATTCTAACTGTCTGGCTTTTGGATGATCGAGTTTTTTTTGTCCCGCGGTTTTACCAGGGTGGCACATGATTAGCCCTCTGTCGTATGAATCAGAGAGCCACGATGACATCAGGGTTGCGTAGTTTACTTCCGGTTTCAGTGAATAAACACCAGCAAAGGAAGTATTGGTATTGATGCCCTGATTGATCAATTCACGGAGTAGGTTCTTACTACCGGAACCTTCAATAATATAGCTTTTCAGTTTTCCACCGTGACGGATAACCGGGGTAACGCTTCTCACCCAGAAAGAAGGTGCGGGCTTATGAGCGTCTAATACCGATAACAGAGCATTACGCACCATGGGCAGGTGGTGTATATGCTGATGGCCATCAACAAAGTCCGGGGCTCTGCCGGTAGCGTCTATAAAATGCTGATATTGCGTCGTTATTTCTTCCACCATTGCAGTCCTGTCCAGCAAGCGAAGATGGCTCCTGATTAATAGCTGATTCAGGCTGGGGAACCCGTCCTTGTAAAAGGAACTGAGGCCTTTTCCTTCTGTTAAATTCAGATGCAGGCCAATATCAACCTTTTCCCGGATGTTCGTCAGGCTTCTTGCCTGCTTTATCCAGTCAGGGCCAGTGACGAGGCAGCTAGTGGCCTGAATTGTGCCCTGACTGGCCAGCTGCAGAATAGCTTCTGATACCCCGGGGTGTATCCCATAATCATCTGCGCACAATGTTATTCTTTTCATTTAAAGGCCCAGTATTTGCTCAGGGTATAAGTGACCAAAGGTATTGTGGCCAAAACGATAAAGCTGGCCATCAGATAATTTAAAGCGGTGTAGGTTAACAGGAGGGTATAAAGCGACTGATTGAGTACAAAGCTGCAGAGTAACTGAACCAGCAGGAATTTCACCAGAGCATTGCGATGAACATGCTGCTTGTGATTAAAAGTCCACAGTGAATGCCCCAGGTAGCTTACGACAAAAGCCAGAATGAAAGCGGCAGGGTTGGCCAGCAATGGGGCTAATTGAGTCAGGTCTACCAGAAGCCAGAGGACCCAGAGGTGAACAGCTGCAGCCGCAGCACCGGTGACAATAAACTTAATCGGTCGCATTACTGTCCTTCTGATTTTTGAATCCCAGCTGTCTTTGTATCAGGTACATTGGGCGTTTTTTCACTTCGCAGAAAATACCGGCAATATACTCACCCAGTATCCAGAGAGACAAAAGCTGTATGCCACCGATAAAGGTGATAGCGACAATAACCGTGGGCCAGCCTGGCAGAGGTGCACCGAGAACAAGGGTTCGAAAGATGATAAAGAATGCATAAAAAACCGAGATAAATGAAATAATCAGTCCGAGCCCACCTACAATCCTTAGCGGTAGAGTAGTGAATGCGGTAATGCCTGAAAGAGCCAGACTGGTCAGTTTGCCGTAGCCCCAGCCGGACTGTCCCGCTAGCCGGCTTCTGACCTGAAAGGGTAGGCCTATACTCTTGTAACCCACCCAGGCATAGATGCCTTTCATGAACCGGCTGCGTTCTGGCATGGCTTTCAGGGCATCGACAACGACCTTGTCCATTAGTCGGAAGTCGCCTGCGTGAGCCGGTACATCAATGCCTGTGCTGGAATGCATGATTCGATAAAAAAATTGTGCGCCTTTCTTTTTCAGGAAAGATTCGTTTTCCCTATCTTGACGAACGCCGTAAACCATCTGGTAACCCTGCCGCCAGTAATCAACAAAAACAGGAATCATTTCCAGAGGGTGCTGAAAGTCTGCATCGATCAGAACCACAGCGTCACCGGAAGTGGCATCAATTCCGGCAGTTAATGCGGTTTCCTTGCCGAAGTTTCTTGATAGCTCTACCAGCTTGATCCTCGGGTCATCACAGAATGGCTCGACCAGTTCAACTGTTTTGTCGGTGCTGCCATCATCCACCACAATAATTTCAAAACGCTCAGTGATGGCTTCCAGTTGCTCTTTCAGTGTTTCCATGAACTGACTAATAACCGGACTTTCGTTGAAAACCGGCACCACACAGCTGAGTAAAAATGAGTTATTAACGGGCATCTTGTCTCCGGCTCGATAATTTATAGGGTCATGAGTCTCGCGCCTCATCCTTGAATAGGGAGCGTTACATCCGACTCATGGCTACTTTTGATTGTTATTATTTATCGGCTTGACACTGTTTCCAGTAAGGCTCAATTCATTCAACTGCAGAAAAAGAAAAAGGTTCCTCTTCGGTAAAAATGCCACCTCCATCGTAGTGGCTGATTGAGCACTTCCGGCTCATTCTTGTGGCTATAAATTGAGCAAAGGTCTGCATCCATAGTGGTATGGTGTCAGTGAAAAAGCAAGTCGCGATCATAGTTTGGCAGGACTGAAACAGGATTGGGGATGACTCCTTGTCGTTATCAGAATCTTTTAGCCGGAGCATTCTGTCAGCCCGTGGCACAGAAGCATGACCAATGTCCTGTTGTCTGATAGTGTATAGTCCGGATTGTGAGATCATACACGGACCTTTTGACGGAGTAGCTATGAGAAAGGAGCATCTGATCGCCCTGGTATTTGGTATTGGTATTCTGGCTGTTGCCGCATTGCTTTACCTGATGCAACCCGTTGCTGAGCCCCAGCAGGAAGTTACTAACAGTATACTTGTTGAGACTCCCGTTGAACCCGAGGTAGAAATCAGGGCGCCTGAAGAAGACGATGGCTTCCCTTTGCAGAGCGGTGATGTGACACGGATTATTATTGATGATGAAGCAGAGGATATCAGTGATATTCTGTCTGAGAAGGTTCTGATTAACGACGAAGTGGTGGACCAGAGCGAATTGGATGAAATGGATTAGTGAGATATTTCAGTTGAGGCTTGTTGATTACAAGTTTATGGGTAATATCTCACAAAGCCTGAAGGTTTTTTCCTGCATTCTGTCCACCATTGGGTTGATAGATTGAAGGTGCATGGACAGCGAATTCACACGGATGTGAACCTACCATGGATAAACGGGTAATTGCCCTGAATCTCATCTCAGGGTTCTCGCCCAGCCTTGCCTTTGTTGTGATCAGTTATAAAATCTCCATGAAGTATTCTCATCAGAATGTTTGAGCATTCTCCGGGATAATGGCCCGATGATTCCAGTCATGTTTTTGTTAAAATACAACTCAGATTCACTCCGAAGCTAAATTCAGGTTTTTGGAATAGACTGCGTATCTGACTTATGGCTTATTGGACTCTTACTGAGAGTTCAGATGGATTTATAAGATGTCACCTTTCATAGAACCCGAAATTCTGGAAACCCTGCTCACTGACCCTGAAGTTGTTGTCCTTGATGCCCGCTTTAGTCTCTTTGATCCCACGCTGGGGCAGACTCTCTACAGTCAGGGGCACATCCCTGGTGCCCGATACATTGATCTGGAGAAAGATCTTTCTGCAGCGGTAGTTCCCGGGAAAAGCAGCAGGCATCCTCTTCCGGAGCCCGAGGTGTTTGTTGAACTATTGAGAAATCTGGGTATCAGCAAAACAACCCATGTCGTTGTTTATGATGAGGCTGATTATACTATGGCTGCCCGAGCGTGGTGGCAATTGCATTGGGTTGGTGTGAAATCTGTTCAGGTTTTGTATGGTGGCTTCAAGAGTTGGACTGCTGGCTGCTATCCTGTGACGACTGAAACACCTGTCGTTACCCTCTCTGACTTTACGGCTAACGTTAATCACAGCATGACGGTCTCTGCCAATGAAGTTATGGAACAATTGCAAAATCCGGCTTTTCGTTTGATAGATGCCCGCGCTCCTGAGCGTTTTGCCGGAGAGGTAGAGCCTCTTGACACTAAAGCAGGTCATATACCCGGGGCTATCTGTTATCCATTCACTTCAAATATGGATGATTCAGGTTCTTTTCTTTCTGCAGAGCAGTTGCAAAAACAGTTGGGTAATCTGATGGTGGATGGGCTTGACCCTGTGTTCTACTGCGGCTCCGGTGTTACTGCCTGTCATAACCTTCTCGCTATGGAATACGCCGGTTTGTCGGGTGCCAAACTGTATCCGGGTTCATGGAGTGAGTGGATTACCGATGAAAGCAGGCCCATAGCAACTGGTTTGAATTGAAGCTATGTGCAATCCGGTTGAAAGCCTCCGGGGCAGGATGTTCCCGCCACAAGCGACTAATGACTGAACTCTGTATACTGTGCACTTTTCATTGAATGCGCTAAGGGCAGAGAAATGGGCAGCAGTTATAGATTCCCGATTGGTACTCCTGGTCAAAAGTGGGGAGAGGAAGAGCGTAAAACCTGGTATGAACAAGCCACTATTAAACGTGAATACCAGAAGGAAGTTGTGCCCAAAATCATGGCTTTGAAAGAGCACTACGATGTTGAGCAGTATGGTGCCCTGTCCTACGATGTTGAACGTTTTCCCCTTTATGCCATCAAGAGCCGAAACTGGGACTCCAGCAAGCCCGTTGCTCTGGTGACCGGTGGAGTCCACGGATATGAAACCAGCGGAGTCCACGGTGCGTTAAAGTTTTTGGAAGCCGAGGCTCTGAATTTTGTAGATCACTTCAATATCCTGGTGGCGCCTTGTATCAGCCCATGGGGTTATGAAACCATCAATCGCTGGAATCCCAACGCCATTGATCCTAACCGTTCCTTTTATAAAGACAGTCCGGCGGAAGAGTCTGCCAACTTGATGAAGCTGGTGGCGGGTTTGGAGCAGGAGGTATTGATTCACATCGATCTGCATGAAACTACAGATACCGATGAAACAGAATTTCGTCCAGCTCTGGCAGCACGGGATGGTGAAGACTATCTGGAAGGAGGAATACCTGATGGTTTCTATACGGTTGGCGATACTGAAAACCCTGTTCCCGAATTCCAAAAGGCTGTGATTGATTCTGTCAGGCAGGTGACGCACATAGCACCCGCAGATGCTCAGGGCAATATTATTGGTTCCCCGGTGACTCAGGAAGGTGTGATCCACTATCCAATGAAAAAGCTGGGCCTGTGTGGTGGTTTGACAGACTGTAAGTTTGGTACGACGACGGAAGTTTATCCGGATAGCCCAAAAGTGACAGACGAAGAGTGCAATGATGCTCAGGTCACAGCCGTTGTTGGCGGTCTCAAGTATGTGATCGGTCAACTCTGATTGTGAACCGGCGTTTCCTGCTGTCCGCAATGACTGCAGGAAACATCTGCCGCAAACTGGCTCCGGGAAAATATAAACTGACAGGATTCCGGATCATCAGCGCAGCGGAGTCAGCTCGCGAATATCTTTTTCCATGGCCAGCTTACTGACGACCTGATTCTGACTGGTAAAGCCTGTGACAGACATTTTTACTTCGTAGTGGCCTCTCTCTGGAACCAGTTCAGCAGAAAAATTGCTGATCTTCAGACCGTCTTCTGCACTGGAATTCAGTACTTTTTCAAGATTGTCCAGGCTACCTGTGGTGACCAGTCTGAGTTTAAGCACGCTCACTGTATTCTCCTTCTTTTCCCGTGATGCTTTATTCCGCAAGGGCAAAAAAAAAGCCCCCGGACCTTCTCTTGGTGCGGGGGCTGCGTTCTCTGCTTTTCAGCTATCCACGACAGGCCCCGCAGCACATAATAATGCCACGTTTCATCATGGTTTTGGTCACGGATAGCATAGAATTCATCTTGGTTAATGCGCTTGGCTAAATTTCCAGTGCATTGTATATCAAATTTTTCAATTGTGTGTAAAGGCTTTTTACTGAGAGACTCAAAGTCAAAAAAAGCTGCCCGGTTGTCTCAGGTTAGGCTTTATCCATTACTTTCATGTAAAATGACCCGTTATGTTCATGAGGCAATACGACGCCCTGAGAGGAGTAAATGAAACAATGGCAAGTTGATAGCTGGAGAGAAATGCCTGTCATCCAGCTGCCGGTATACCCCGATCAAGATCACCTTCAACAGGTGGAACAGCAGTTGCACCGCATGCCGCCACTGGTCTTTGCCGGTGAGGTAAGGGCTTTGCGCCAGAAGCTGGCAACTGCTACTCAGGGCAAAGCATTTCTCTTGCAAGGTGGTGACTGTGCTGAGAGCTTTCTGGAGTTCTCGGCAGATAATATTCGGGATACCTTCAAGGTCTTGATGCAGATGGCTGTTGTGCTGACATTTGGCGCCAGCTGTCCAGTCATCAAGGTAGGCCGAATGGCTGGCCAGTTTGCCAAGCCCCGCTCGTCAGGTACCGAAGTCATAGAGGGTATTGAGCTGCCGATTTATCGCGGCGACATCATTAATGGTATGGAGGCCACAGCCGAGTCCAGGATTCCAGATCCTCAGAGAATGCTTGATGCCTATCATCAGGCATCATCGACTCTGAACCTGCTCAGGGCTTTTGCCCAGGGGGGGCTCGCATCCCTGGAACAGGTTCATGCCTGGAATCTGGATTTTGTCGCCAGCAGCCCACAGTCTGAGCAATACAGTCATCTGGCCGATCGAATTGATGAAGCGCTTGATTTTATGAAGGCCTGTGGTATTTCTTCCGAGCATTCCAGAGTGATCAGTGAGACTGATTTTTATACCTCCCATGAGGCTCTGTTGCTGCCTTATGAGCAGGCCATGACCCGTCAGGACAGCCTCTCCGGCAACTGGTATGACTGCTCGGCACATATGCTCTGGGTAGGTGACAGGACTCGGCAGGTTGAAGGTGGTCACGTTGAATTCGTTCGGGGTATCAGCAATCCAATTGGTCTGAAAGCGGGTCCAACCATGCCTCCGGAAGATCTGATTCGCCTGATTGATCTGATCAACCCGGATAACGAAGCCGGTCGTCTGAATGTGATTGTGCGTATGGGTGCTGATAATGTTGAAAAGCATCTGCCAGAGCTGATTCGAGCTGTCGAGCGAGAAGGGCGCCAGGTGTTGTGGAGCTGTGATCCCATGCACGGCAATACATTCAAGGCTTCTAACGGTTACAAGACACGTGAGGTCAGCCGAATTCTGCGTGAAGTGAAACAGTTCTTTGCGGTTCACCAGGCAGAAGGCACCTATGCTGGCGGTGTTCACTTTGAAATGACCGGTCAGAAGGTTACAGAGTGCATTGGTGGCTCCCGTGCAGTGACTGAAGATTCTCTGGGTAATCGCTATCATACTCACTGTGATCCAAGACTGAATGCCGATCAGGCGCTGGAACTGGCTTTCATGATTTCCGATACTTTAAAAGACTGTCGTAAATTGCGAGAAAGTTGATCACGATGATTTAGTCGGACAGGGGCCTTCGGGGAGGAGCGGTGAATGGTGTTGTTAATGCCGCCAACTCAGCAAGGAGGGGTTGGTGTTAATGACTTCTTCAATGGCTATCATTAAGCAGGAATCTTCCCGGCTTGGCTAAGAAAGTAACCATCAGCGGAAAAAACACCTTACACTACAAAAGACGTTCTTGAGCAAGTTGAAGGGTGTTCTTTTTTTAGTCGGCTGAATTTTGTGGCAAATACTTTTGTCAAAGGCGAATCATTTTGGTAGATTAGCCGCCGTTCCGTGACGGGGTCTTAAGAGCCTGTCGCGAAAAAAAGACGGGGTATAGCGCAGTCTGGTAGCGCGCCTGCTTTGGGAGCAGGATGTCGGGAG
>NZ_JAHHPN010000757.1:0-2284 GCF_024606325.1 Endozoicomonas sp. ONNA1 | reverse complement strand
TGTAGACGTATTAAAAAGAAAGCAAATATAAGCTAGAGGTCAATAATTTCAGGGGGTTTCATGATTTTTCCTTGCCGGGTCTCACGACACGGGTTTCTCCGAGTTTCTTCTTTTGGTTACGCGGCATCAAACCTAACTAGCTGACCTGCCTTATCCAGTTTCTCATGCAAGCTACCAGGACTCAGTTCAAAACCATTAGGCCAGCACAAAGCGCCAAACTCAAGGAAAAAACGGCAAAAATACTGTGAACTCTCCAAGGGTAATGTCATAGCTGTTTTTTTAGACAACAACGGAGAAAAATCCATCACTCCGTGGGAACCATCAGAAAAAGAAAGTCGAATTTCTTTATCGTATAACCACTCAGCTTTTATCAATTTAATCATAATCAGCTCCCGGAATACGCTCTAGCGGCTGAAGCTCCAATGCTTTTTGCCAGTTATCAAATAGTGCTGTTTTATGGTCACCACACTAGTCAGATACCAATCTTGCGGCCTTCTTTGGAAGATGACCCTTGAGAACTGCACCATCATTAATACACACCAAAGCCTCGTGACCTTGTTACTCAACATGGATATGTGGTGGTGGATGATCATCATGATACATTCTGATGTAAATTCCAAAAAAAGAAGAGATCACAGGCATCACAATTACCATCAGCTTAAAGCTTATATCACTGCCTCCAAAGCCAGATTGGTCAACTGTGGGGGGGCTTACAACTCCACACAATGATAGAAATGGCCCAATCTCCTTATTGAACCCCCTCCTAACCTGTTACTATTCCGGATTGTATAAAGCAACCTATTTGCCAGGTATCAAGTATCAAGACCTGACCCCGGTTTCGGTAGTTCGGTAGTAGTAGAAGGGTCATATATGGACATTATATGGACTTTTTCTTTTGTTTAACCTATCCTTGAAATGTTATTTTTTTAACACTGAGGAAAATAGATGAGCGTATCACCCTTACCCCGTACCAAAACGGTATCGACGTTTAAAAAAGAATTAGCTTCTATGGATGTATCTGAGCCTGTAGTCGTTACACAAAATGGGGAACCTTTATATGTAGTTCAAGACCCCGTACAGTTTGAGATGCAACAGGAACAAATGGCTCTATTAAAATTGTTGTCATTTGCTGAAAAGGATGTTCGGGAAGGTCGAACCGTATCTTCTTCAGAACTTCTGGCTGGATTGGAAGGGCTTCTTGACAATGAAGTTTGAGTATTCACTCGCTTTCCAATGCCAGCTTCATGACAGGTTTTACTATTTATCCCGACACATCGGACAGGAAGCGGCTGGCGAGCTTCTTAATGGCTTCATTACTGGATTTGAGAAAAGAATCATTGAACATCCCCGAAGTTCTCCATTATGTTTGGAGGCGTCAGAAATGGGGTTCACAACGTATCACGACTATGTTGATGAAAAGCTCCAATTGCGAGCGATCTTTCGATTTTCTGAGACAGAGGACATGGTATACCCATTGCTATTTTTGAGTACCAAACAAAGCATCCGACAAGCTTTAATACAGCATTGTCTACGACAATAGCCAGAATTCCCCAAAAGCCTAAATAACATTAACAGAAAGATTTTCGGGAATTATCAGGGTGAAATCATTTCAAGACCACCTTATCGAAAGTGAAATTAAAGAAATTATCGAAGGCGCATTTAACGACCATTTTAAAATGGGATTCAGTAGCAAGGATTCGTTTAGCGTTTCGTCAAAAGGTAGTGTTCACGCCAAAGGATCATCTAAAGAAGCTGGCGAAGTTTCCAATATCGTTTTTAAAAGTGCGAAAGGAAGCAATTTTAAAGCCCAAATTGAGAGCCTTTGGAATACTAGCAAAGATGTTTCTACTTTCGTGAAAAAGATCAATCAGGAAATCGATTCAAATACTGCTTTCGTGAAAGCGAATAGTTCAGATAAGAAAAGTGTCAGTAAGATAAACAAAAAGATCGAGACCTATCAGAAGATTGTTAGCTCTATCGAAAGGCTTGGCAAGAAAAAATAGAGCTGGGCTTTCGTCAGTAAAGTTCACCTCGACAATGTTGACTCGTTCCCACGCTCCAGCTTGGCAATGCATACCCATATCTGAAAACGGGCTTTACAACTTGAGATGTCGTATGGATTCAACATGGGAGCCACTATTTTGCCACACGTGAGAACGACCCAAAGAGCCCTAAAAACAGAACAGAGTCAAACGATGTCAACAATCAAGACCTGATCCCTTTTTTCCAGATAGCTCGGCTTGCGCAGAGCAAGCCCATAAATTATCATTCTTTCCGTCTCTTG
>NZ_JAHHPN010000756.1:0-1176 GCF_024606325.1 Endozoicomonas sp. ONNA1 | reverse complement strand
CTTATCCCTGTTCTCCTCCACTTCCTGCAGAACTGATGCCTGGGAACTACTCTGGATACCCCGACCTTCGTGTTCTGTGATGGAACAAAATGTACAACCACCAAAGCAGCCCCGCATGATATTCACGGATGTTTTGATCATGTCATAGGCCGGAATGTTGGCATCACCGTAGGCAGGGTGTGGCCTGCGCTGATAGGGCAGAGCGAATACACCGTCAATCTCCGGCGTTTCCAGAGGAATGGGAGGCGGGTTTACCCAGATTTCCCGGTTGCCATGTTTCTGCACCAGCACCCGGGCATTATGGGGGTTGGACTCCTGATGTAATACACGGGAGGCATGGGCGTACAGCGCTGGATCTTTACGCACTTTTTCAAACGACGGTAGACGAATACAACTTTTGCTGGCATCAAAGTCAGTCTTGCGGTGCAGCGGAAGTGGCACAATGCGGATAGGCTGAACTTCCGGCGCCTGCTCTTTTTTGGACTCGCAGGCTTCTTCCTGCACATAGTCATAAGGACTAGTGCCGTAAGCTTCTTCGAAAGATCCCAAATCTCTTGGCCAGTCGATACGTGTTGAGTCGATTTCGGTCCAGCCTTCGGGTGTGGCATTTTTAACGACAACTGTTCCGCGTATATCGTCCATCTCTTTGATGTTAATGCCCGCAGCCAGTTTGTCTGCGACATCGGCCATAGCTCGCTCAGCGTTGCCATAGAGAAGGATATCTGCTGTGGAATCCATCAGCACAGAACGGCGCACTTCATTGCTCCAGTAATCATACTGGGCAATCCTGCGCAGGCTGGCCTCAATGCCGCCAATAACGACGGGCACATCGTTGTAGGCTTCTTTACAACGCTGACTGTAAACAATCACCGAACGATCAGGCCGTTTGCCCGGCTCGGCATCCGGTGTATAAGCATCGTCATTGCGCACTTTCAGATCAGCGGTGTAGCGGTTGATCATGGAGTCCATGTTGCCGCCAGTGACACCGTAGAACAGGTTAGGCTTGCCCAGTCGTATGAAGTCTCTGGTGTTGCTCCAGTCTGGCTGGGCAATAATGCCCACCCTGAAGCCCTGTGATTCCAGAAAGCGACCAATGACGGCCATACCGAAGCTTGGGTGATCAACGTAGGCATCCCCTGTTACAATGATGATGTCGCAGGAGTCCCAGCCTAAATC
>NZ_JAHHPN010000755.1:0-7323 GCF_024606325.1 Endozoicomonas sp. ONNA1 | reverse complement strand
AACCGCCGACCCTCTGCTTGTAAGGCAGATGCTCTCCCAGCTGAGCTAATCACCCGATTTCTTTGCGCGATGCATTGCGCTGAAGTCATGCGAATACTATGTAGATCAGGTGGTAGTGTCAAGGGCAGAAGCATGTAAAAAAACAGAACTTTAGCACTCTGACTATGAATTTCTTTGTGCTCTCAGCATTAGCGAACAGCCTTAATGGGTTATCGCAATGCCTGAGTCCAATTTTGAAGTTCAAACACTCCCTTTAGAATTCAAAAAAGTACAAACACTTAATCTAAATAACTGCCGCTTATTGAGAGATGTTAGGGCCTGGGATTAAGCCCTTTCACCAAGCAGGATCAGTTCGCAAGATGCATATAGACTTTTACTCGGCCTTCCTCTTTACCTCGGTCGATTTTGATTTGTTGGATAATCACTTCATAGCGGGTATCTAAAACAACCATCCAGGCCAACAGCTTCTGATAAGCTGCATCTTCGACCCAAACTCCTAAACCTTTACGATCCGGTTGAACACGACTCAGTGTCAGATCTGATTGTTTGGCACTGCTCGATACAATCGAAGAAAGGTCTTTTTTAGCAGCTGCAGACCTTTGTTTCCTATGAGCCTGTTTTGCCTGATCAATATTCTCTGCCATCCAGTCATAAATGGATTGTTGATGAGCGAACTCTTCCTGCTGTTTTTCACTCCATGCAGTGATGGGCTCCCAAACGAATAGATAGGCTGCAGCCAACAGAAGGACAGCCGTCAGAAAATGCATTGCTCTACGATCTTTTTGTGACATTAGCTCATACTTAGCCTGAAGCTGGAGCCAGAGCGGACTTCTTTCGAGTAGATGGGTCAGTTTCATCAGCTTCACCTGCCTATGGTCATTCGGGCATTGACGCCCGCTTTTTCCTGAATTGCACTGTCCAATCGTGCGCTCAGCCCGGACGATTTTACTGCTGCCAGAAGCTTATCAATTCCTTCAAGACTGTCTGCTTTCAACTCCAGCACCATCTTTCCTGAAGCATCATTGAAATCCATGCTGACCGGCTTCAGCTTAAAATCAGGTAAAGAAGATGACACAGCAGAAACCTGTTGCAACAGAGGTAAGAAGGCTTCTCCACTGACCTTTTGCCCTGCATTTTTCAATCGACTTTCCATGCGTCCCTTCAAGTTAATACTTCCAGCTGAATGGGCCTGAGCCTCGAGCACCTGCTGATCCTGTGGAAAGACTTCCAGGTAGAGCGCGGCGGACTCCTGCCAGTAATCCTGTGCTTTTTGTTGATACATCAACCCTTCCCCGACTTTTAAGCCCAACTCAAGCAGTAGCCAGATGGAAGCCACCAAGGCAAGAGGCTTCCAGCGACGCATCTTGCGGCTAGCCCTTTTAGGACATTGATAGGGGCCATGACGAAGATCCACTAATTCGGCTGATTTTCTGGAAGAAAAATACAACGACGCCAGATATTCAAAAGCAGTATTGGTCAATGGTTCTTCTACCACCAGCCAGCCGTTTTCATCCAAGCATCGTTTCACTTGTTCTCTTTTCTCAGTAGCCAATGGCACCAGACCATCTGCAAATTTTATTCTGGCACTCACAAGAGCTTCAGAATCTTCAGCTACCAGCTCCTCATCAGTCTGAAGAATGTCTTCAGTGGTTTTTTCTCCCCAATGGCTCAGAACAAACCTAAGTGCTTCATAGTCAAGGCAAACAGTGGAATGGTCAGGAGCGGAAAGAATGCAGGAATCATTTTCAAGAAGGAGGTTTAATTCCCGCGGCACGCCCTGCAAAAACTGAAGTTCAGCGATAACTTGCTGGGCAGAAATCCCCTGCTCTTCAAGACAGGATAATAGAGACTGCATCTGTTCATGTGGAACAGCTGAAACGGAAACCTGGTCACTCTTGCGGTGTTGATAGCTGGCCAGATGCATAGACTCAATGTCATCGGCCAACTCTTCTTCAATCATAAAGGGCAGCGCGGTTGAAAGATGCTTTCGCTGGCCGCTATTGATAGGCAACTGCTTGTGAATGACCAGAGTCCCTGGCAGAAGCACTACCACCTGTTCCGGCATTTCTTCTTCCAAGGTGGATTCGTCCAGCTCTGTGTCATCTGGTTTCTGAATAACAAACCGAACCCAGTCATTTTTGACTTGTCCCAGTTCAGAAATATGGAGATCCCCGGAAAGCTGCCCATTCTCGGCAAAAGCCCCCCACTGAACTCGACTGTTTGGCTCAATCCGGGAAACCGGTGGGGGTATCCGAATCAACAGGATGTTTTTCATTATTAGACCTCAGGATTCCTTCTTGGCACTTACCCAATAGTCGTTGGGTCCAATCTCACGACCGGCGATTTGAACCTTTCCCTCTGCATTACGATACATAAGGGTTTTTAAATAGAATGCAGTATCTCGATACGTTGCCTTGATGTAAGCAGTGAAATATTGGCTGGCAACATCCAGAGGCACTTCTTTAAGAGCAGCAGTTTTGTCTTTCAGGGCTGGTAGCCTGGCCAGATCTTCCAGTCTGGGGAACCCTTCTGCACTCCGAGCATCAATAATAGCCTCTACATCCCCTTCTGTGAGTTTATCAGACAGGGCGCCAATCACTTCGGGCAAAGCTGCGTTAACGTTGATCCTGGAAGTCTTAGGCAAAACGGCCACCAGAGGCGCTAACAATTCAAACTCAGCACTGCCAACCCCCTGAATCAGTCTTAACTCCGATACTGAAACAAACGGAGCATCGGCCGTTCTACGCGGCGGTTCCATGACGAGATAATTATTATCTTCTCCACCGGATTCTGAGGGTTCCTGATCATCGTCGATCCAGTCCTTGATGGCTGCGGCAATCTCTGAACTAAGCCCCAGGTTATGCAGTATTTTCTCAAACATACCTACAAACTTTTGGCCGTCCAGCGCTTCTGCAGCGAGCCAGTTCAGGTTAAACCGACTGGTTTCATCAACAATGACCAGCTCGATATCCCCCTGATCAGGGGCGTAGCCTACTTCCCGTATATTCCAGCGTTCACTTTCGTGATCCATAAATTTTTTCTTTTTCTTGTCGTCTTCCGCATCCTGCTCAAGTAATAAAGCAACATATTGTTCAGCCCCCAGAGCCAAATGTCTGGCCTGAATACGCTCAAGATAATGGGTGTTCTTCTCAGTATGCAGCCACAGGCTGGTTACCATCTGAGAAGCCATTAGCGTAATCATGGCGAAGATCAGGAGCACGTAGATCAAAGCAATGCCACGCTGCCGTTTAACTGACCTCATTATTCATCCTCATTATCATCACCTTGACCATCGTCACTCTGATCCAACTTTGGTGTGTGAGCGTTTTGCTCAGCGTTCCTCTGATCACTACCCTGTTCTTGCTCCGGCCACTTCAGAGCATCCGAGGACTTGTAATCTAGAGCTGGCAAAATAGTTACTAGTGTTCCAAAGTCCACATGCTTCACGGTCAGCTCTATCGCGTAGGGCATTACCGGGTCTTCTGTTTTCCTTGCTCTACCCGCTGGTTTGCCACCTCGGGATTGTTTTGCCGGTGGCCAGCTACTGCTCCAGCGCTTCTTTTCGTTCATAAAACGGACTTTCAATCCGTGCACATTGTTGAGAATAACCTGCCTTATCAGAATCGGATCCGGAGCCCTGTCCAGCATCAACCAGTAGTAGCGAACCAGCTCATCCTCTTCCAGGTTATAGGCAACACGTTGCAAGTTACTCCTCAGTTCCTTCAGCGGGTTACGCCAGCCAGCACGAGTAAATTCCAGAGCAAAGCCATCAAGACTGGGAGACACAACAGCTGGCTGACTGTCACCAAATTCATCCCGCACCGGTCTTGCTGTCATCTGGAATAGATCTTTCTCCAGAATCAACTGCGCTCGTTGAATTTCATCCAGATAGTCCAGAATCCCATCAGTTACCTGCTGAGCCCGACTCACTGAATCGAACAACTTGTAGGCTGCCGCACTGATCATGGCAAAGAGCATTATGGCGATCATCAGCTCAAGCAGTGTGAAACCTTTGCTCCCACTCATTTCCTCGGTTTCCTCAAATAGGACTCCAGAGAAAACATCGGAATGCCATCATCACTGGGCTTTTGATTACCCACAAAGACATCCACAACAATTTTCCTAAAGTTTTTCTTACTGGTATCCCTGACAGTTTGACGGACATACCAGTCATACCCGGCATAGATTTCAACCTTTCCCGTGACACCTTTATCAGGCCAGTTTTTTTCTGCCTGAAGTCGGCTCAAGTATTGATCGGCGAGCTGTGCAGCCAAAACCTTTTCCTGCATATAGCGGGTTTGGCGAATACTATTACCGTCTGCCAACATCAACATGGATGCGGCCAGAGCAAAAATAACTAGTGCCACCATCACCTCAATAAGGGTGAAGCCCAAAACACTAGCGAACGACTTCGACATCGGACAAGCCATCGGTTATCAGCACCACACCCTGCTTTTTGTTTTCAACGGGGACCACGTATAGAGAAAAAGGGGTCACCTGATAGTCTGAATAAAACACTACATCGGGACCGGTATCTTTGGGTTCGAGATAGGGCAATTCGTCCTCGGCTGTATAAAGATAAAAATCCAGGCTTTCCGGCATTTTGTAGGCTTGAAAAGGTGTCTCTGTGATGACAGCCCACTCAGTACTTTCCAACGGCAGTACCCACCACTGGTAACGACCATTCTCATCAATGGAAAAACCGTATTCGGCATTATCCAGGAGCGCTTTGTCCCTGACCTGAGAGAACAAAATCTGTAATCTTGCCGCCTGCTCTTGAACTGTTTTTTGTACATTGCCGGTGATTGGGCTCAGAAGAGTAATACCCAGCAATATACCTATGATCAGAATAACAACCAGCAACTCGACCAAGGTGAAACCCTGATTTTTCTTGTCATCTGGCCTACTTCCTTCCGACACCGTAACGTTCATTGAGCCCCTGTCACTTTGAAAGGTTTAATCGGATACCAAGACTAAGCTCAAGACTCTTCCCAGTTGGTAATATCTGCATTAAGACCTTCACCACCTTCACGGCCGTCAGCCCCCTGAGAGTAAAGATCGTACTTACCATGATTCCCGGGCTGCAGATAAATGAAAGCATTCCCCCAGGGATCAACCGGAGCCTTTTTCAGATAACCTTCCGGGTTCCAGTTTCTGGGCTCGGGAGCAATGGTCGGTTTCTTGACCAAGGCATCCAGTCCCTGATCCGTTGAAGGGTAAAAACCGTTGTCCAGTCTATACAATTCCAGTGCCTGAGAGATCGTTTCAATATCGGACCGGGCCACGGTAACCTTGGCCTGATCAGGTCGACTGAGAATCTTCGGCGCCACCATGGCAGCCAGTATGCCCAAGATCACGACAACCACCATGATCTCTATAAGGGTAAAACCTCTTTGTACCTGTCTTGTCATCATTTTCACGACCTCATCAATGGATTCCGTACCGAGGAAACGGGATTTCTGCCGCCATTTCCAGAAAAACCTGCCGGATAACCGGAAGATTCTGTCGTGTACGTCCTGTGTCTAACCGCACGTACATTGGCTTAAAAAGCCATGCACACGGCGTACAGTTCAGTTCAGAAGCTGGTTCATGTTCAGGATGGGCAGCAGTATGGCTAAAACAATCACCATGACGACACCACCCATGACTACAAGCATTAAGGGCTCAAAAAGTCCAAGTAGGAGAGAGATTCTTCCATCCAGTTCCATCTGCTGGTTCTGAGCCGTTCTGTCCAGCATTTCGTCCAACTCACCTGTAGATTCACCACTGCCGATCATGTGTAGCATCAGAGGTGGAAAATAACCGGTTTCCGCCAAGGCCCGGTTCAGGCTGGACCCTTCACTGACCCTGCGAGCTACATCTTTCACCGCATCACAAATGGCCTGATTATCAATAACCTGTGCAGCGATCATCAGGGCTTCCACCAGCGAAACACCACTGCGTGTGAGAATGCTCAGGGTACTGGCAAATCTTGCAGCACTTAATGTTTTACTAAAGCGGCCAAGAACCGGTAAGCGTAAAAAGAAACGATCCCATGACATCCGAACGGTCGGCTTCTTCAGCGCCTGCCTGAAGGCTACAATCCCAAAGAAAATAATACTGAAGATGAAAGGCCAGTAGGTCTGGAATCCTTCGCTGGCAGCGATCAGTACAACCGTGATGCCAGGTAAGTCCTGACCCGTATCGACAAACACCTTTACAACATCCGGCACCACATAACCCAGCAGAAAACTGACTATCCCAAGGGCCGCCATTAGCAATATGATGGGATACAACAGCGCCTGTTGAATTTTCTGGGTCGATTTCATTCTGGCTTCGGTGTAGTCCGCCAGCCGGTTCAGCACCTTATCCAGATAACCTGCATGCTCTCCGGCCGCCACCGTAGCTCGGAACATCTGGGGGAAAATATGTGAAAAATCTTCAAGACTCTGGGCCAGCGTGAAACCTTCAAGTACTCTGGAACGAATCGCCAACAGCATATTTTTAAGCCTGCGCTTTTCCTGCTGGGAAGCGACACCATATAGCGCTTCCTCCACCGGCATGGCAGCTTGAATGAGAGTAGCTAACTGACGAGTCAGAGTGGCTAGCTCAACAGCAGAAACACCACGTTGAAAGAGTACTGACAAACCACCAGAGGCATTCTGTTTCTGCTCTGAAACCTGATTGACCGATAAGGGCGTCAACTCCTTATCACGAAGCATTTGCCGGACATGCCGGTTACTGTCGGCTTCCAGTGTGCCCTTAAGCTGTTTGCCCTGCTTATCGAGGGCGATGTATTCATATGCAGCCATGTCGTGCGGTGATCCGCCTCCGATACGGATTAATCTTTCTGGGTCACTCTGAGCACTTCTTCCAGTGTTGTCAGACCAGCCAATACCTTCTTGGCGCCATCTTCCCTTATGCTCGGAGAGCTCTTTCTGACATAGTCAGCAATTGACTGTTCTCCTTCTCCTGCATGAACCATTCTTCTGACCCGCTCGTCGACCATGACCACTTCATAGATACCAGTCCGCCCTCGGCATCCAGTATGGTTGCACTCTTTACAGCCTATTGCGTGGTATAGCTCAGGAGCATTGACCATATCAGCCCCTAACTCCCGACATTCAGCTTCATCAGGTTGGTAGGACTGTTTACATTGATCACAGAGGACTCTGACCAGACGCTGAGCCATCACACCCAGCAAGCTGGAGGAGAGTAGAAAAGGTTCAATTCCCATATCCTGCAAACGGGTCAATGCACCAATGGCAGTATTGGTATGAAGTGTTGATAAAACGAGGTGACCAGTTAAACTTGCCTGCACTGCAATTTCAGCTGTTTCGGTAT
>NZ_JAHHPN010000754.1:0-4264 GCF_024606325.1 Endozoicomonas sp. ONNA1 | reverse complement strand
TTGGGGCAATAGATGTTGGGGCAATAGATGTTGGGGCAATAGATGTTGGGGCAATGGACGTTAGGGCAACCGGTGTTGAGGCAATGGATGTTGGGGCAATGGATGTTAGGGCAACCGGTGTTGAGGCAATGGATGTTGGGGCAATGGATGTTGGGGCAATGGATGTTAGGGCAACCGGTGTTGAGGCAACCGGTGTTGAGGTAAGCGGTGTTACAGTTTCCGGTTGCTTGATTTCATAAACTTTCTCTATGATGAGTCTGGCTTGTTTTTCTGATGGCTGGGTATCATCCCGATTATCAATTTCAAGCGCTGCTGCCCCTTGTCTGCTTGCTAGTGCTTCATGAGCTCCTTTTCTCTGCATTGGAATTCGATCGATTTCGTCCTGGACAGGATGTAACCATTTTCTCCGTTTTGCCAAATCTTGTTGATTCTGAAAATCTTGTCGAAAGACCTCAAAGAACTGCTGCTTAATGCACTTCTGCAGGTGCTGATGGCGGGCTTCAAGATCATCCTTGTTTTCCGGAATAAGGCTGAGCTTACCTTCAAAAAAAGCCAGTCTTTCCCGAGCTTCCTCATCGGATAGTTCTTCGTTTGGTTGCAGCGGCTGTGGAATGAACGGAAGGGCAGCCATATCATTTTCATTGATCAAAGTAATACTGCGCTTGCCTCCGGTAGTCGCCGGTTTTGCTTTTACTGCTTCTTCATCAAGCTGTTCTGTTGCGGGCAGCAATTGTTTGATTTTATGAATTTCCTGTCGGATGAGTCTGGCTTGTTCCCCGGGTGGTTGGGTATCATCCCAATCATTAATCTCAAGCTCTGCTGCCAGTTGAGCGTTTCGAGCTTTAGTGGCATCTGCTCTGGCATCACGAACTTGTTGTACCAGCTTTGGAATTTGTTCGATTTTCTGCTGAAGTATCTGTGACTGGTTTTGCAGTTCTTCCTTCTCCTTACGAACTTGTAGAAGCTCATCTTTAATTTGTTGCTTGAGTTGAAGTGCTCTGAGCTTTTCTTTTTCACTGGCAGTAGCTTTCTCCGTCGTCAACACTATCTCGTTTCTAAGCTGGTTGATTCGTGTTGCTTGCCGTTTGAGGTGTTGCTTTATGGCCTGATGACGCACTTTCGGGTCTTTTTTATTGTCCGGGACCAGACCGAGCAGAATTTCAATGTCAGCCAGGTAATTATGAATAACCGTATCAGTGAGTTCTTTCTTGTGTGGCAGGTGAGGTTGAACGGTCTTAAAGCGGGCATCCAGGTCGTTTTCATGGGCCGGAGTAATTCCGGACGGGCCTTCAATCGCAGGCAGCTTTACTGCCCCCGGAGCGTTTTGAACTCTTGTAGCAACTGGCCGGGAATTACGAACTGGTTGTTTCGGCACGGGAGTTCGTTTGACTTCATGATGACGTTTTGGTGACCCATTTTTCTGTTCTTCCTTTTTTTGTTGATTCTGAACAGGTGGTTGAACGACCTCATCTGCCTGCTGCTGAAGGTGCAGCTGAATGACCCTGTGCAGGGCTTGCTGAAGCGTTCGGTGTTTTTCTTTGTCACTGGCAATGACTCTCTTTAACTGGTTGTTAAGGACGGTGTCTCCGCCCTCTTCTCCCTCTGGCTTTGACTGCTCGTTTTCCATCTCAATCAGCTGTCTGAGAACGTCGCCGAGGATTTTGGAAGTAAACCTTTCGTCGTCCCCAAGAGCGTTAGCCTGCGCCAGGTTGATGCCGCTGACAACAGATACCGTATTCTCAATATCCCAAACAAAGAACCGGTTATTCAGAAGATTGGTAAGTGTAGGTTTGAAACTGAAGTTTTTTACGAGTTGATGATGCATCAGGGTTGGCGTGACGACCGATGAAGCGACTCTAATGTGTCTTATTGTGAATTCAAATTCATCTGCCTGATCTGGAGCAGCACTTGCCAATGCCTGCTTGAGAGATTCATAGTACATAAGCGTAATCAGTTTATCTATGCCATATTGGGCATCGTGCTTTGCAGCGATCTCCTCGAGTAATGCCATCTGTTTGCTTCGAATGACGTAATGGTAGCCTTTGACCTTGTCTTTTTTTACCTGTGTTGCTACCGGAGGTTTAGGGTTATTGACATCGTCTTCTTCCCAGAGCTTATAGAAACCTTCAACAAAAGCGAGATCGGCCGGATTCTGTTTCTGACCACGGAAAACAATAATATCCCCCGGAGCCTCAGTCACTTCCAGTTTTGGATAACCCGCCGGCACAGGATAAGACTGGCTCTCATCCTCAACGTGTACAACGTAGCCGACGGGTTTATTGTATGACAACAGATCATTCAGGGCTCTCTGTTGTAAATCTTTCCCCAGAATATGAACCTGAGTGTAGGCGGACGTCGCTGCTGCAAAAAGAGCTTCATCATTAACAAAGAGCGATTGACCGAGGCGATGCAGTTCAGGAGGCTGAACGCCGGCAGCGATAAGACGCATGAAGGTGCGCCCATTCACTTTAACTTTGTCTACTTTAAGGGTGGCAAGGGCAACATAGTGATCAACTTCGCCAAGGTTTCCTGCTTTTTCACTCGCACCTTTTAGCACACCGACCAGATGCTCAGGGCAGGCAATTTCTGTAAATGGCTCTAATGTTTGGGTGTCGCCTAGTTGAGCGCGAACTGCCCCAATGGAATCTTGTTGGGTCATTCTGAATCTGACTTCAATGAGCAGATTCTTTTCTGCCAGATTATGGGTGAATCTGAAGACCCCCTCATTACCAATCTTGAGGACTTTGGTGTATTTCTGAGCAATGTCATTGTCATCTGTTTCAAACAGATCAACAGTGGAAACGCCACCGGCGATGCCGGAAAGGACGTCTGTGAAGCCTTCGGAAGGCATGTTATAGCCCGCTGTGGCTTGAGCCTGGTCAGGGTAGGTGGTGGTAAAGGATTTGGGTATTGGCTGCTGGTCATCACCTAAAGTGGGCTGAACCATGACCTCACTCTGGGTAAACTCTGTATGACCATTGCCCGCAATATCGATGGATTTTGTCTGCAGTCTGCGTTCCGCCAGTGCCTGCGTGCCAATGATGGAAGAGCTGATTGCAACGGCCACTGCCAGGTTCAGTGCATGGGGGCGAGCATGTGTCATTCGACTACCTCAAGGCTGATAACTTTCTATACCGTGAAAAGTGATGTTTACACCAGTTGAGAGAGCAACTTCCAGTAACTCTGGGCTGTCAATAGCTCAAGGCTGTTCCGGTAAGTTGTTGAGTGAATTTAGTTCACAGTGGCCAATCCGGTGAGCCGTTGAGCGAATTTAGTTCACAGTGGCAAAGTCCAATGCCAGTAAAATTGAGTTGTTTTTTCAGAGCAGGAATACATTCATGCATGCCTTATAACAGGGTTTGATCGATGGCCCGACGACCTGAAAGAAATCACTACAGATGCCCTTTTGCCAACCATTCGTAGAAGGCACCCAGAGTGTAAGAGTACGGAATACTTTCTGCATGGGAGAATGACCATTTAGGTACATTATCCCTGAAGTATTTTTCCCAGCCATGCTCATACATCTTCATAGAGCGATCACGTCGTTCACGGAACTGAAGATAATTCTCGTTTCTGGTCCAGCCATGCATCACTTTGTTTGCTTTAACACGGTTGGCATACTCTTCATCCGTTTCATTGAAGCGTTGAGGTGTGGCAGTGGCAGCACGTTTCGCATAGTCAGATTCCGTTTCACCCACGCTTCTCCAGCGATTGAGCTTGTCAAGACTACGGCCCAGTGGTCCGCCGAGCCACTGAGTGAGTACCTTGTTGTCGTTCATGAAGAAGTCAAAAGTGAGACTCGACGCCAGAGCAAATCCGAAGGTTTGAGCGTAGGTAAACCCAGATAAAAGGCCGTGGGCGTATGATCCGGCCGTGGCTACCGGGCCCAGCACCAGACCGGCTGTGACAGAAGCCAGGCTTTTCACTTTATCTGGTGTGATCCTGTGCAGCAGCGGTACCTGAACTCCTTGTCCGGAAGTCATGGATTTCACGATTTCGGGCACCAGACGGAAAAGGCTGCGATATCTATGGGGGTTGGCGTTGTATTGTCTGTTAAACAGCATAGAGCCGGTTTTCAGCAGAATAACTGAGGAAGCGGCTTTGCCGAAAGGCATTGTCAGTCCGCCCAATTCAGTGACTTGTTCAATGCCGGTGTGGAAGGCATATTGGCCGGTTCGGTCAAGATCAACACCGTAGCGTTCCAGCCAGTGCTGGAAAGGTGTGAGCATCCTGTGCGTGTAATCGCCCCGGTTGGTCAGGTCCA